>CAYNGG010000001.1:0-35488 GCA_964396575.1 uncultured Desulfobacteraceae bacterium
GCGCTTCCTTGGTAAGGAAGAGGTTCACCGGTTCGATTCCGGTCGTGGGCTCCATCTATTGTTTTGGGTCGGCCGAGACGGGCCTGAAGGGTCACCCCGCGTTTTGGGCGGATTAGCGCTGTACGCAGACGCAACGGTTTCGAACGAAACTATAGTCACCACGGGAGGTAGAGGAGATGGCCAAGCAGAAGTTTGATCGCAAGAAACCGCACGTGAATGTCGGCACGATCGGTCACATCGACCACGGCAAAACGACCCTGACGGCGGCGATCACCAAGCACATGGGACTCCGGGGGATGTCTCAGTTCATCCCGTTTGATCAGATCGACAAGGCGCCGGAAGAGAAAGAGCGGGGGATCACCATTGCCACGGCCCACGTGGAGTATGAGACCGTAAACCGGCATTATGCGCATGTGGACTGTCCGGGTCACGCGGACTATATCAAGAACATGATCACCGGGGCGGCTCAGATGGACGGGGCGATCCTGGTGGTGGGAGCGGATGACGGTCCCATGCCCCAGACCCGGGAGCACATTCTGCTGGCTCGTCAGGTGGGGGTGCCACAGATCGTGGTCTTTTTAAATAAGTGCGACATGGTTGATGACGAGGAGCTCATCGAGCTGGTGGAGCTGGAGCTTCGGGAGCTTCTGGACAAATACGAGTTTCCGGGAGACGACACGCCGATCATCCGGGGCTCGGCGCTCAAGGCCCTCGAAAGCGATGATCCGGATTCGGGTGAGGCCAAGTGCGTGTTCGAGCTCATGGATGCCATCGACTCCTTTATTCCGGAGCCGAAGCGGGACATCGACAAACCGTTTTTGATGCCCATCGAGGACGTCTTTTCCATTTCGGGCCGGGGCACGGTGGTGACCGGCCGGGTGGAGCGGGGCCAGATTCGGGTGGGCGAGAGCGTCGAGATCGTGGGGATTCGCCCGACGGCCAAGACGGTCTGCACCGGAGTGGAGATGTTCCGGAAGCTTCTGGACGAGGGGCAGGCCGGGGACAACGTGGGTCTGTTGCTTCGGGGGACGAAGCGCGAAGATGTGGAGCGGGGTCAGGTGGTGGCGGCGCCGGGGTCTATTACGCCGCACACGAAGTTTAAGGCCGAAGTTTACATCCTGAGCAAAGAGGAAGGCGGCCGGCACACGCCGTTTTTCTCCGGTTATCGACCGCAGTTTTACTTCCGGACCACGGACGTGACCGGGAACCTGGCGCTGCCCGAAGGGGTGGAGATGGTGATGCCCGGTGACAACGTGACGATTTCGGCTGAGCTGATCACGCCCATCGCCATGGAAAAAGAGCTGCGGTTCGCGGTGCGTGAAGGCGGCCGGACGGTGGGCGCCGGCGTGGTCGCCGATATTATAGAGTAGCAGCGAAGAAGGAGTCTGGGCGTGAGAGTCATCATTACCCTTGCATGTACGGAATGCAAACGCAGAAACTATACGACGACGAAGAATAAGCGGACGACGCCGGACAAACTCCAATTTCGGAAATACTGCAGATTCTGCAGGACCCACACCCCCCACAAAGAAACGAAGTAAGCTCGAGTGGGGGCGTGGTCATGTGAGCGGACGGCGCCGCCGCCGCCACGTGACGGGGGCAATGAATGCAGGCCAGTAGCTCTAACGGTAGAGCATCGGACTCCAAATCCGAGTGTTGGGGGTTCGAATCCCTCCTGGCCTGCCATTCATTGAATTCCGGTTTTCCCCGCGCCTGAGCGCATGGGAGCGCAAAGCTCAAGGGATGACGGCCGCCGGAATCCAGATCGGCCGCCGGTACTTTGGGCTTTCGATTTTTTTAGGAGCGAGATGGGACGGCTACTCAAGAAGAAAGACACGACCAAAAAGAAGAAAAAGGATGCCGAGGCCAACGCCGATGCGGCCGCCGTGACGACCGATGCGCCCGCGGGGGGAAAGCATTCCGCGGTTACCGGTGAAGGCAAGAAACGCCCTGTACCCCCGCCTCAGAAGAAGGGATCGGGGGCGACCAAGGCCGCCGGCGAAAAGAACATATTCGGCAAGAGCATCCAGTTTTTGCGCGAGGTCCGGGCTGAGCTGAAGAAGGTGACGTGGCCGTCCCGCAAACAGACGCTGGGCTCCACGGCGGTCGTCATTGTCCTCGTCATGATCATCTCACTTTATCTTGGATTGGTGGACGCTGGGCTGTCCAGTCTAGTTCGAATCGTGCTGCCCTAATCCAACGGGGGGATCGCCATGGCAATAAAGTGGTACATCGTCCACGTTTATTCGGGCTTTGAGGCAAAAGTCAAAAAAGCCCTGGAAGACCGCATCGCCGTTTCTCCACACGGGAGCAAGTTCGAGGAGATCATCGTTCCGACTGAGCAGGTTGTGGAGTTGGTCAAGGGCAAACGGAAAACCTCTTCCAGAAAATTCTATCCCGGGTACATCCTCGTGCGCATGGAGCTGGATGACGAGACCTGGCATATTGTCAACAATACTGACAAAGTGAGCGGCTTTCTCGGCGGTCGGGATAGGCCGGCCCCCATTTCAGATGCCGAGGCCGATCAGATCCTGAGCCGGATGCAGGCCGAGAAGCCCAGGCCCAAGTATTTATTCGATATCGGCGATGAGGTTCGGGTCATTGATGGACCGTTCACCAACTTCAACGGGACCGTGGAGGATGTGAATCCGGAAAAGGGCAAGATCAAGGTCCTGGTGAGCATTTTTGGTCGGTCAACCCCGGTGGAGCTGGAGTTTGTTCAGGTAACGAAGCTATAACCCCGAAGGGTCGAGGAATGCTTCGGCGTTCATCCGCCCGGTGCCCCGGCCCTCGGGAATAAGAAGCGAAGGTGCGTAATGGCAAAGAAGGTTATCGCGCAAATCAAGCTGCAGGTGATGGCGGGCAAGGCCAATCCGTCGCCTCCCATTGGGCCGGCGCTGGGGCAACACGGCGTCAACATCATGGATTTCTGCAAGGCGTTTAACGCTCGGACCGCCAATGACGAGGGGATGATCACCCCCGTTGTGATCACGGTTTACCAGGACCGGACATTCACCTTTATCACCAAAACCCCGCCGGCATCCGTGCTCCTGAAGAAGGCGGCAAGCCTGGAAAAGGGGTCCGGAGATCCGAAGCGCGAAAAAGTCGGAAAGGTCACTCAGGCCCAGGTTGAGGAGATCGCTCAGCAGAAGATGGTCGACCTGAATGCGTACAACCTGGACGCCGCATGCCGCATCGTCGCGGGCACGGCCCGAAGTATGGGAATTGAGGTTGTCTAACGGAACGTAAGGAGTGAGTGAGGTACCATGCCGAAGCGGGGGAAGAAATACATCGAGGCAAGAAAGCGGCTGACCACCGGTACGCGGCCCGAGCTGCCGGATGCCATTCAGACGGCCATTGATATGTCTTATGCGAAATTCGATGAGGCCTTCGACGTGGCGGTCCGGTTGGGGGTAGATCCCCGCCACGCCGACCAGATGGTCCGGGGGACGGTGGTCCTGCCCAACGGGATTGGCAAGGAAGTGGCGGTCCTGGTTTTTGCCAAGGGCGAAAAGGAAAAGGAAGCCGAGGACGCCGGCGCCGATTTTGTCGGAAACGACGATCTGATCGAAAAGATCAAGGAAGGCTGGTTCGGTTTCGACAAGGCGGTGGCGACGCCGGATATGATGGGATCGGTGGGCAAGATCGGGCGGCTTTTGGGTCCCCGGGGCCTGATGCCCAACGCCAAAACCGGCACGGTGACCTTTGACGTCTCCAAGGCGGTCCAGGAGCTCAAAGCCGGCAAGATCGATTTTCGGGTGGAGAAGGCCGGGATCGTCCACGCCACCATGGGCAAGGTTTCTTTTGGGACCGAAAAGCTCATGCAGAACGTGTCCGCCTTTCTGGATACCATCATGCGACTGAGGCCGTCCGCCAGCAAGGGGGCTTACCTGAAAGGGATGGCCGTCTCAACGACCATGGGTCCCGGTATCAAGGTCGATATGGCTTCAGTGAAGGATTTGTTCAAATAATCGCACCAGCCTGACAACCGTTTCCGGAATTCACTATCAAGGCTTTACAACTGTTCCGTCAAAGACCGCGGGTATCCGGAAGCCGCCCCGCCGGGGGGCGACTTTCCGGATCTAATGGCGTCATGTCCGCCTGCCGAGACGGGGACCATTTGCAAACGATCGCATCGGATGCTCAATCTACTTCACGTTGATGTCGTTTTACGTCCAAGTCGCCTGGGTCCGCGATGGAAAAGTCGCCTCGGAAAGGAGGTGTTACTAAACCGATGAGTATGAAGCTGGATCGAAAAAAGGAAGTGGTCGCGGAGCTGAAAGAGAAGTTTTCCCGCGCCAGGGTGGTGATCCTCACCGACTACAAGGGGCTGAACGTCGGGAATATCAATGATCTCCGCAAGCGACTGTGGGATGTCGATGTCGAGTACCGGGTCGTTAAAAACTCCCTGTTGACCCGGGCCGCGGACGGCACCGGCGTCGAGGAGCTTAAGGATCATTTCATAGGCCCAAGTGCCGTGGCTTTGAGCTACGACGACCCGGTGGCTCCGGCCAAGGTCCTGAGTCAGTACGCCAAGGAGAACGATAAGCTCGGTCTCCGGGCGGGCGTGCTCAATGGCAAGCTCCTCGACGAGACGCGGATCAAGGCATTGGCCGATTTGCCGTCCCGGGAGACGCTTCTTGCCCAGCTTTTGGGCGCCATGCACGAGGTCCCGGCCGGATTTGTCCGGGCCATTGCCGGCGTGCCCCGAGGGTTGCTAAACGTCCTTCAGGCGATCAAGGACCAGAAGGAAGCGGCGTAATCCGGGCCGGTTGGCCGGTCCATGCCGCTCCCTGAGGCAGACAACAACGTGACAGAGCATCAACATGACGTGGAGGAAAAGATGGCGGATATTACCAAAGACGATGTGATCGAGTTTATTTCCAATATGACGGTTCTGGAGCTGTCGGAGCTCGTCAAGGAGCTGGAAGAGAAGTTCGGCGTTTCCGCCGCTGCGCCAATGGCCATGATGGCCGCGGCTCCTGGGGCCGAGGGCGGTGCCGAGGCCGAGGAGAAGACCGAGTTCGATGTCATCCTGACGGCGGCCGGCGACAAGAAGATTCAGGTGATCAAGGAGATCCGGGCCATTACGGGGCTGGGATTGAAGGACGCCAAGGCGCTCGTGGACGAGGCCCCCAACCCGGTCAAGGAGGGGATTGCCAAGGAAGACGCCGAGAAGATCAAGGCCCAGCTCGAAGAAGCGGGGGCTCAGGTGGAATTGAAGTAATCCGGACGTCAGGGACGGATGATCGGGATACGGGGGCTGCAGTGGCCCCCGTATCCCGTTGTCGATATCGACACCCCACGATTTGGAGCGCACATGTCTGAAAGGCCCGTCGCAATTAAGCGCATACGGAAAAATTTTGGCAAGATCCGCAAGATCGTCGAGATCCCCGATCTCATCGGCATGCAACGGGAATCCTATATGCGGTTTTTGCAGATGGATACACCGCCGGATGCCCGACGGGTTGTCGGCCTCCACGCGGTGTTTAAATCCGTCTTTCCCATCAAGGACTTTACCGACAGTGCATCCCTTGAATACGTTTCCTACCGGTTCGGTGAGGTCAAGCACGGAGTGGAAGAATGTATTCATCGGGGAATGACCTATGAGCTGCCGGTGCGCATCACCGTCCGTCTGGTGGTTTACGAAACGGACAAGGAAGCCAACACCCGCAACATCCGCGATATCAAGGAACAGGAGATCTTCTTCGGAACGATCCCCCTGATGACTGAAAAGGGCACTTTTATCATCAACGGCACCGAGCGGGTGGTGGTGAGCCAGCTTCACCGGTCTTCCGGGGTCTTTTTCGACCATGACAAGGGCAAGTCCCATTCCAGCGGAAAGGTGATCTACTCATCCCGGATCATTCCGGTACGGGGCTCCTGGATCGACATGGAGATCGATCCCAAGGACATCGTCTATATCCGGATCGACCGCCGGCGGAAGTTCCCGGTGACTCTCCTGTTCAAGGCCTTCGGGTACACCACCGAAGACCTGCTGACCTATTTCTACAGCACCGAGACGGTGCTTATCGAGTCGGATGGAGAGGACCCGGGCACCCTGTTCTACAAGGTCTTTGACGAGGAGCTCATCCGGGGCCAGCGGGCCAGCCGGAACATACACCATCCTGATACGGGCGAAATTATGGTCAAGGCGGGCCGGCTTTTCACCCGGAGGGCCACTCGTCAAATCAAGACGGCCAATATGGAACGGATTCCCATCGAAAAAGACGATGTTATCGACAAGATTTTCGCCGTGCCGGTGATCCATCCCGAAACCGGTGCGATTCTTGCCCGGGCCAATGACCCGGTGGCCGACGAGAACCTGAGCGCCATAGTTGACGCCGGGATCGGCAAGATCGATATCCTGCACATTAACGGCGTATCCACCAGCGATTCCATCCGAAAGACCCTGCTGCTGGACAAAGTGGACGGCAAGGATGACGCCCTTCTGGAGATCTACCGGCGGCTCCGGCCCGGCAATCCGGCTACCCCCGAGGTGGCCCAGGAGTTCGTTGACCACCTGTTCTTCAAGTCCGCTTATTACGACCTTTCCGGCGTGGGCCGAATGAAGATCAATCTCCGGCTGGGGGTCGATACGCCCGTGAACGTCACGACGCTCCGCAAGGAAGATATTCTGCTGACCGCCAAAACCCTGGTCGAGCTTCGGGACACTCAGGGAATGGTCGATGACATCGACCACTTGGGCAATCGGCGTGTCCGGGCCGTGGGCGAGCTGCTGGAAAACCAGTATCGGATCGGTTTGGTCCGGATGGAGCGGGCCATTAAGGAGCGGATGAGCCTCCAGGAGGTGGACGCGCTGATGCCCCATGACCTGGTCAATCCCAAGCCCGTATCCGCCGTGATCAAGGAGTTCTTCGGCACCAGCCAGCTCTCTCAGTTCATGGATCAGACCAACCCGCTTTCCGAGACCACTCATAAGCGCAGGCTTTCGGCGCTGGGGCCGGGCGGTCTCACCCGGGAGCGGGCCGGCTTCGAGGTGCGGGATGTCCACCCCTCACATTACGGCCGGATCTGCCCCATCGAGACCCCCGAAGGTCCCAATATCGGCCTTATCGTCTCCCTGAGCACCTATGCCCGGGTCAACGAATACGGATTCATCGAGACGCCTTACCGGGTGGTGGCGGACTCTACGGTGAGCAGCGATGTGCGATTCCTGTCCGCTTTTGAGGAAAAGGAGCACCCCATCGCTCAGGCCAATGCCCCGGTGGACGCGAACAACGAGTACATCAACCCGCTGGTCACCTCCCGGGTGATGGGCGAGTTCATGATGGTCAGCCGGGAAGACATCGAGCTGATGGACATTTCACCGAACCAGTTGGTGAGCGTGTCCGCTTCTCTCATCCCCTTTCTGGAAAACGACGACGCCAACCGGGCGCTCATGGGGTCGAACATGCAGCGTCAGGCCGTGCCCCTCATCCGGAGCGAGGCGCCCCTGGTGGGCACCGGGATCGAAAGCGTGGTGGCCAAGGATTCGGGGGTTTCAGTGGTGGCCCGTCACGACGGGGTGGTGGTCGATGTGGATGCCTCCCGGATCGTGCTCCGTTATGATCCGCCCGAAGGAGAGCCCGCGGACGAGGAGACCCGGCGGGTGGAGCGGTCCCCGGTGACCATTTACAACCTTTCCAAATTTGTTCGGTCTAACCAGAACACCTGTTTCAATCAGCGGCCCATTGTCCAGTTGGGCCAGAGGGTCGAGGCGGGCGAGATCATCGCTGACGGGCCGGCTACCGAGCAGGGGGAGCTGGCATTAGGGAAAAACGTCACCGTGGCCTTCATGCCGTGGGGCGGGTACAACTTTGAGGACTCGATTCTGGTTTCCGAGCGGCTGGTGCGCGACGGGGTTTACTCTTCGGTCCACATCGAGGAATTCGAGGTGGTGGCCCGGGACACCAAGCTAGGCAAGGAAGAGATCACCCGGGATATTCCCAATGTCGGCGACGAGGCCCTCCGGGATCTCGATGACAGCGGGATCGTCCGGCTCGGGGCCGAAGTGACCTCAAGCGATATCCTGGTGGGCAAGATTACTCCCAAGGGCGAGACTCAGCTTTCGCCTGAGGAGAAGCTGCTCCGGGCCATATTCGGGGAGAAGGCCGGGGACGTCAAGGATACTTCTCTGCGGGTTCCCCCGGGTGTGGACGGCATTGTCATCGACGCCAAGGTCTTCTCCCGGCGGGGGGTGGATAAGGACGATCGAACCCGGGATATCGAGGACGAGGAGATTCTCCAGCTCGAAAAGGACCGGGACGACGCGCGGAACGTCCTCACCGACGTGGTCAAGTCTCAGCTCAAAAAGCTGATGGCCGGCAAGACGCCGGCGGCGCCCCTGAAGCGGAGCAAACGGGTAGTGATCAGCAAGGAAACGACCATCACGGCGGGGATGATCGACGGGATGGCGGTGGCCGAATTCGAGGGGATCGTTCTGGATGATCCCGCCCAGACGGAGCGGGTCCACGAGCTGCTTGACCTCTACAAAGCCCAGTGTGATCAGTTTCAGTCGGAGTTTGAGCAGAAGGTCAGCCGGTTTGAAAAAGGCGATGACCTGCCGCCGGGAGTCATTAAGATGGTCAAGGTTTACGTGGCCATGAAGCGGAAGCTTTCCGTGGGCGACAAAATGGCCGGGCGCCACGGAAACAAGGGCGTGGTCTCGCGGCTTTTACCCCAGGAGGATATGCCCTATTTCGAAAACGGCACCCCGGTGGACATGGTCTTAAACCCCTTGGGGGTTCCATCCCGGATGAACGTCGGTCAGATCCTGGAGATTCATCTCGGCCACGCGGCCAAGGGGCTCGGGGACCGGATCAACCGGCTCGTCGAGGACAATCGGCTCGATGAGCTCCGGGATGTTTTCAACCGGATTTTCTCCACTGAAACGGAACAGGACCAGGCGGCCCGGAAGACCATCGAGGGCTTCGATGATCAGAAGCTCCGGGATTTCGTCAGGCATTACAAAAACGGGGTTCACATGGCCACGCCGGTCTTTGACGGGGCCAAGGAAGCCGAGATCAAGGACCTTCTGGAGACCGGACATCTCTCCCGGACCGGTCAGGCCACGCTCTACGATGGGCGGACGGGCGAGCCTTTCCGCGAGACGATCACGGTGGGGACCATGTATATGCTCAAGCTCCACCATCTGGTGGATGACAAGATCCACGCCCGGTCCATCGGTCCGTATTCCCTGGTCACCCAGCAGCCTTTGGGGGGCAAGGCTCAGTTTGGCGGACAGCGGCTGGGCGAGATGGAGGTCTGGGCCATGGAAGCCTATGGTGCCGCTCATGCCCTGCAGGAGTTTTTGACGGTCAAGTCGGACGATATGGCCGGTCGCACCCGGATGTACGAAAAAATTGTCAAGGGACAGAATATCCTGGAGCCGGGTCTGCCGGAGTCCTTCAAAGTCCTCACCAAGGAGCTGCAGAGCCTCGGGCTGGACATCAGCCTCCTGGAAGGGGAGAGCTAAGGAGACGGTTTTGGAAACCTTATACGATTTTTTCGCCAAGCCGAAGGACCCCCGCCAGTACAACGGAGTCAAGATTTCCCTGGCCTCTTCAGCGCAGGTCCGGCAGTGGTCCCACGGGGAGATCAAAAAACCGGAGACCATCAACTACCGGACTTTCAAACCAGAGCGGGACGGGCTGTTCTGTGCCAAGATTTTCGGGCCCACCAAGGATTACGAGTGCAATTGCGGAAAATATAAGCGCATGAAGCACCGCGGGGTCATCTGCGAGAAGTGCGGCGTGGAGGTGATCCAATCGAAGGTCCGCCGGGAGCGAATGGGACACATCGATCTGGCGGCCCCGGTGGCTCATATCTGGTTTTTAAAGAGCCTCCCCTCCAAGATCGGAAACCTCCTGGACCTGACCCTCAAGAACATGGAAAAGGTCCTCTACTTCGACTCCTACATTGTCATCGACCCCAAGGAGACCGATCTCCAGAAGGGCCAGCTCCTGTCGGACGAAAAGCTCCATGAGGCAATGGAGAGTTACGAGGGGCGGTTCGAGGCCGGCATCGGGGCTGAAGCGGTCAAGGTCATGCTGGAGAGCATTGATTTGGAGGGCCTCTACACCCAACTCCGGTCCGACATCCGCGCCACCAACTCGACGGCCAAACGGCAGAAGCTCTCCAAGCGCCTGAAGATCGCCGATTCCTTCCGCCGATCGGGAATCGAGCCTGGCTGGATGATCATGGATGTCATCCCGGTGCTTCCCCCCGACCTCCGGCCGTTGGTGCCCCTGGAGGGGGGACGGTTTGCCACCTCCGACTTGAACGATCTCTACCGCCGGGTGATCAACCGGAACAACCGGCTTCAGCGGCTGATGGACCTGAACGCCCCTGACATCATCGTCCGGAACGAAAAGCGGATGCTTCAGGAATCGGTGGACGTCCTCTTCGACAACGGCCGGCACGGGCGGGTGATTACCGGCACCAACAAGCGGCCTTTGAAATCCCTGAGTGACACCCTCAAGGGCAAGCAGGGCCGGTTCCGTCAGAACCTGCTGGGCAAGCGGGTTGACTATTCGGGCCGGTCCGTGATTACCACCGGGCCGACATTGCGTCTCCACCAGTGTGGACTGCCCAAGAAGATGGCCCTGGAGCTTTTCAAGCCGTTTGTTTACTACCGCTTGGAGCAAAAGGGGCTGGTCTCGACGGTGAAAAGCGCCAAGAAGCTGGTGGAGAAGATGACTCCCGAGGTCTGGGACACCCTGGAGGAGGTGGTCCGAGAGTACCCGGTGCTCCTCAACCGGGCCCCGACCCTCCACCGGCTCGGCATCCAGGCATTTGAGCCGACCCTCATCGAGGGCAAGGCCATCCAGCTTCACCCCCTGGTCTGTACCGCCTTCAACGCGGACTTTGACGGGGACCAGATGGCGGTCCATATCCCTCTGTCGGTGGAGTCCCAGATCGAGGCCCGGGTTCTGATGCTCTCCTCCAACAATATCCTCTCTCCGGCCAACGGCAGTCCGATCATCGTGCCGAGTCAGGACATCGTCCTGGGGACGTATTACATGACCATCGCCATGGAGGGGGCGAAGGGGGAAAAGAGCGTCTTCGCCAACACTGACGAGGTCCGGGCCGCTTATGACGCCGGGGCCGTGGATCTCCATGCCGCCATCGAGGTCCGGGTGGATGGCGAGCGGGTCTCGACTACTGTCGGCCGCGTCCTCTTGTGGGAGGTGATCATGAGCTTGCCTCGGCGGGGCGTGAAGTTCGATGTGGTCAACAAGGTGATGGACAAAAAGACCCTCCAGGGGCTGGTGGATCATATTTATCGCCTCCTCGGGGCTAAGGCCACGGTCATTCTTTCTGACCGGCTCAAGGACATCGGCTACGAATACTCCACCCAGGGCGGCCTGTCCATCTCCATCGACGCCATGATCATACCCAAGGCCAAACGGAATATCCTGGATCAGGCCGAGGGCCAGGTAGCGGAAATTTCCCGGCAGTACACCGAGGGGCTCATCACTCAGGGGGAAAAGTACAATAAGGTCGTCGATATCTGGGCCCGAGCCACCGATGAGGTGGCCAACGAGATGATGGATGCCATGAAGGCCGAGCTCCACACCTCCGGCGGCTCCGACGGCGAGGGCCGGCGGACTCTCAACCCGATTTTCATGATGGCGGACTCCGGGGCCCGGGGCAGCAAGGACCAGATGCGGCAGCTCGCCGGAATGCGGGGCCTCATGGCCAAGCCGTCGGGGGAGATCATCGAGACCCCCATTACCGCCAACTTCCGGGAAGGGCTCTCGGTGCTCCAGTATTTCATCTCCACCCACGGAGCCCGAAAGGGGCTGGCCGATACCGCGTTGAAGACCGCCAACTCGGGGTACCTGACCCGGCGGCTGGCCGATGTGGCCCAGGACAGCATCGTCATGGAAGACGACTGCGGGACCATGATGGGCGTGGAAGTGGAGCCGCTCATCGAGGGCGGTGAGATTATCCAGCGGCTCGGCGAGCGAATCCTGGGCCGGGTGGTGGCCGAGGAGGACATCCTCGACCCCTTTACCGATGAGGTCTTGGTGAAAGTGGGCGAGGATATCGACGAGGCCGCGGTGGCGAAGATTGAAAACGCCGATATCACACGGGCCAGGATCCGGTCGGTTCTCACCTGCAGGAGCCGGTACGGTGTCTGCGCCAAGTGCTATGGCCGGGATCTGGCCCATGGTCACCGGGTGGAGGTGGGTCAGGCCGTGGGGATTCTGGCGGCCCAGTCCATCGGCGAGCCGGGAACTCAGTTGACCATGCGGACCTTCCACATTGGGGGGACCGCCAGCCGTCGGGTGGAGCAGGCGGACATCCGCTGTCGGATCGACGGAACGATCAAGTTCACCGACATCAACGTGATTAAAAACGCCCAGGGCCGCCAGGTGGTCATGAACCGGCGGGGCGGTGAGTTCGCCATCGTCAGCGACACGGGCCGGGAGCGGGAGCGGTCTTCGGTGATCCACGGGGCTCACATCCTGGTGGAGGACGGGCAGCGCGTGAATGCCGGCGACCTGCTGGCCACCTGGGATCCTTTCACCACCCCGATCCTCACGGAGGTGGACGGGACCGTCAAGTTCGGGGACATCGCCCCCGGCCGGACTCTCCAGGAAAAGGTTGACCCGGTCACCGGGAAGTCGAGCCGGACCATCATCGAGACGAAACAGGCCGATTCCCGACCCCGGATCTCCATCAAGGACGACAGCGGGAAAACGGCTCGGCTTCCGGACGGTTCAGCCGTGGCCCGTTACAACCTCCCGGTGGACGCCATTCTCCTGGTGGATGAAGGTGATGAGGTCCAGGCCGGAGACGTGGTGGCAAAACTGCCTCGGGCCACCACAAAGACCAAGGATATCACCGGCGGTCTGCCCCGGGTGGCGGAGCTGTTCGAGGTTCGAAAGCCAAAGGAAATTGCTGTGTTGAGCGAGATCGACGGCTATGTCACCATCGCCAAGGGGACCAAGGGCAAGCAGAAGGTGACCGTTACCCCCATCGACGTGGGCGATAAGCGGGAGTACCTGATCACTCGAGGCAAGCACATCAATGTTTACGATGGCGACTTCATCCGGGCCGGCGAGCCGCTTATCGGCGGGGCGGCGGTGCCCCAGGACATTCTCCGGATTCGGGGGGAAGTGCCCCTGGCCCGGTACCTGGTGGACGAGGTCCAGGAGGTTTACCGCCTCCAAGGGGTCCGGATCAATGACAAGCACATCGAGGTCATCGTCCGCCAGATGATGCGGCGGGTCAAGGTGACCGATCCCGGCGACACCGATTTCATCACCGAGGAGCAGGTTGACAAAACCGTGTTCGAGATCACCAATGAGGAGATCATCGAGCAGGGCGGCAAGCCGGCCGTGGCTGAGCCGCTGATCATGGGGATCACCAAGGCATCCTTGAGCACCGACAGCTTCATCTCGGCGGCCTCTTTCCAGGAGACCACCAAAGTCCTGACGGAAGCGAGTATCGCCGGGGCCGTGGACGGCCTCCGGGGATTGAAGGAGAACGTGATCATGGGGCGGCTCATCCCCGCGGGGACCGGTTATCCGCCTTATGGCAAGGTGGCTGTGGAGGTCGGTTGAGGACGATCCAGAAAAAAATGCGGTTGCTTCTATTATTAGCTTGACAACGGCGAAATGATTCGATACAAAAACTGATTTTGTTCTGTTGCTGGATTCGCCTGACCGCGATCGAAACGGACCGATAATCGAGAGGATATCATGCCGACAATCAATCAACTGGTGAGAAAGGGGAGAAAGCGGGTTCCCAGAAAGAACAGCACCCCGGCCCTGAAGGGGGCGCCCCAGAAACGAGGGGTATGCACCCGGGTTTATACCTCGACGCCGAAAAAGCCCAACTCCGCTCTCCGGAAGGTGGCGCGGGTTCGTCTGACGACGGGGGTGGAGGTGACCGCTTACATTCCCGGCATCGGCCATAACCTCCAGGAGCACTCGGTGGTCCTGGTACGGGGTGGCCGGGTCAAGGACCTTCCCGGTGTTCGGTACCACATTGTTCGCGGCACCCTGGACACCTTGGGCGTATCGGATCGGAAGCAGGGGCGGTCCAAGTACGGGGCCAAACGGCCCAAGTAAGGGCTGGATCTCACCGCCGCCCGTCAGGCGAGGGGCAGGTGACAAGAACTTCATTTTCTTTCATTAAGGGTATGACCTATGCCGAGACGACGAGAGGTGCCGGAACGGCCCGTGATTCCGGACCCCAAATATGACAGCAAACTGGTGTCGAAGTTCATCAAATCGATCATGCGGGACGGAAAGAAGAGCACGGCTGAATCGCTGGTTTATAACGCCTTTGGTATCATGGAGCATAAAACCGGCGAATATCCGCTCAAAACCTTTGAGCAGGCGGTGGACAATGTCCGGCCCCTGATCGAGGTTAAAAGCCGTCGGGTAGGGGGGTCAACCTATCAGGTCCCCACCGAGATCCGTCCGTCGCGACGCACCGCACTGGCCATTCGATGGGTCATCGGATTTGCCCGGAAGCGAGCCGAAAAGGGCATGTCGGGCAAGCTGGCCGGCGAGCTGCTGGACGCCGCCAACAACCGCGGGGCGGCCGTCAAGAAAAAGGAAGACACCCACAAAATGGCCGAGGCGAACAAGGCTTTCGCCCATTTTCGATGGTAGGCAACGCCCCATCGCGAACAGACGATAACGTATCAGCCCCCGGCGGCTACGGCGGCCGCAGGAAGGGAGGAGGAGATGGCCAAGCAGAAATTTGATCGCAAGAAACCGCACGTGAATGTCGGCACGATCGGTCACATCGACCACGGCAAAACGACCCTGACGGCGGCGATCACCAAGCACATGGGACTCCGGGGGATGTCTCAGTTCATCCCGTTTGATCAGATCGACAAGGCGCCGGAAGAGAAAGAGCGGGGGATCACCATTGCCACGGCCCACGTGGAGTATGAGACCGTAAACCGGCATTATGCGCATGTGGACTGTCCGGGTCACGCGGACTATATCAAGAACATGATCACCGGGGCGGCTCAGATGGACGGGGCGATCCTGGTGGTGGGAGCGGATGACGGTCCCATGCCCCAGACCCGGGAGCACATTCTGCTGGCTCGTCAGGTGGGGGTGCCACAGATCGTGGTCTTTTTAAATAAGTGCGACATGGTTGATGACGAGGAGCTCATCGAGCTGGTGGAGCTGGAGCTTCGGGAGCTTCTGGACAAATACGAGTTTCCGGGAGACGACACGCCGATCATCCGGGGCTCGGCGCTCAAGGCCCTCGAAAGCGATGATCCGGATTCGGGTGAGGCCAAGTGCGTGTTCGAGCTCATGGATGCCATCGACTCCTTTATTCCGGAGCCGAAGCGGGACATCGACAAACCGTTTTTGATGCCCATCGAGGACGTCTTTTCCATTTCGGGCCGGGGCACGGTGGTGACCGGCCGGGTGGAGCGGGGCCAGATTCGGGTGGGCGAGAGCGTCGAGATCGTGGGGATTCGCCCGACGGCCAAGACGGTCTGCACCGGAGTGGAGATGTTCCGGAAGCTTCTGGACGAGGGGCAGGCCGGGGACAACGTGGGTCTGTTGCTTCGGGGGACGAAGCGCGAAGATGTGGAGCGGGGTCAGGTGGTGGCGGCGCCGGGGTCTATTACGCCGCACACGAAGTTTAAGGCCGAAGTTTACATCCTGAGCAAAGAGGAAGGCGGCCGGCACACGCCGTTTTTCTCCGGTTATCGACCGCAGTTTTACTTCCGGACCACGGACGTGACCGGGAACCTGGCGCTGCCCGAAGGGGTGGAGATGGTGATGCCCGGTGACAACGTGACGATTTCGGCTGAGCTGATCACGCCCATCGCCATGGAAAAAGAGCTGCGGTTCGCGGTGCGTGAAGGCGGCCGGACGGTGGGCGCCGGCGTGGTCGCCGATATTATCGAATAAAGGGGCGGATAGCATGATGATGAACACGAAGATTCGAATCCGGCTGAAGGCCTACGATCACAAGCTCCTGGATCAGTCATCCTCGGACATTGTGGATACGGCCAACAAGACCGGAGCTAAAGTTGTGGGTCCCATTCCGTTGCCGACCCAGATCAACAAATACTGTGTCCTCCGGTCCCCCCACATCGACAAGAAGTCCCGTGAGCAATTTGAGATGCGGACTCACAAGCGATTGCTTGACATCCTGGATCCCACACAGCAGACCGTGGATGCCCTGATGAAGCTGGATCTCTCGCCGGGCGTGGACGTGGAGATCAAACTCTAGAGACGGAAGAGAAGCGCCATGTGCAAAGGGATATTAGGACAAAAGCTCGGAATGACGGGGGTGTTTCTCCCTGACGGACGGTACGTCCCCGTGACGATGGTCAAGGCTGGACCCTGCGTGGTCACTCAGATCAAGACCAAGGCCGTCGATGGTTATGACGCGCTCCAGATCGGGTTCGGGGAAAAAAAGCCATCCCGGACGACTCGGCCGCTCAAGGGACATTTCGCCAAAAGCGGCGGGGCTTTTTATGCCCATCTCCGGGAAGTGGGGGTGGATGATCCGTCGGCTTACGAGGTCGGCCAGGAGATCCCCGTGGATCTGTTCGCCATCGGAGAGCGGGTGAACGTGACCGGGCGGTCCAAGGGACGGGGGTTTTCCGGGGTCATCAAGCGCCACGGATTCCATGGCGGGAAAAAGACCCACGGCAGTAAAAGTCACCGTATCCCCGGGTCCATTGGTTGCAGCGCCTGGCCGTCCAAGGTCGTCAAGGGGAAAAAGCTGCCCGGGCAATACGGCAACGAGAGGAAAACGATTCGAAACCTCGAGATCGTCGATATTCGTCCCGAGGACCACCTCCTGATGATCAGGGGAGCGGTGCCGGGGGCCGCTTCGGGCCTTCTGGTACTCAACAAAACCAGTGCCGGGGCGTCGAAATCGGAATAACCGTTCCGGGGTTCGGGCCGCCGTTGCCCCGGACAGGCAGAATGCGGGTGAGACTATGGCTGTCGTAGATGTGGTAAACGTAAAGGGGGAGACCGTCTCCCAGATGGACCTCGATGAGTCGGTGTTCGGGGTGGCCGTCAAGCCCTCGGTGCTCCACGATGTGGTGACCATGCAGCTTGCCGCTCGTCGATCGGGTTCGGCTTCGGTTAAGCGCCGGAGCGATGTGCGAGGCTCCACTCGGAAGCTCTTCCGTCAGAAGGGCACCGGCCGGGCACGGCGGGGCGACATCAAATCGCCGCTGTTGCGGGGCGGCGGGGTGATCTTCGGGCCGAGTCCGGGCGACAAAGGGCACAAGCTTCCCAAAAAAGTCCGCCGGCTCGCCATGAAGATGGCCCTGAGCGATCGGTTCGGAGAGGGGCGCCTTACCGTCGTCGATCAGATCGAGCTGCCGGCGGCAAAGACCCGAGAGTTTGTTCGTGCCCTGTCCAGCCTCGGCCGCGAAAATGCGTTGGTGGTGATAGACGGGCCTGACGAGACGCTGGAGAGATCATCCAGAAACGTGCCTTACGCCAAAGTTCTGAGGAGCGAGGGGCTTAACGTGTACGATATTCTCAAATACGAGCATCTCATTCTCCTGGCCTCATCGGTGGAGAAAATTCAAGGGAGGCTGAGCACATGATTCGGTACGACATTATCAAACGGCCGCTGGTGACGGAAAAGACCACCCAGCAGCGGGAGGTGCTCAACCAATATACCTTCGAGGTGGATCGCCGGGCCAATCGAGTGGAGATTCGCAGGGCCGTTGAGCAGATATTCAGTGTCCGGGTGTCCAGCGTCAAGACCGCCCATGTCAAGGGCAAGGTCAAGCAGCGGGGACGCATCATTGGAAAGCGCAGGGACTGGAAAAAGGCGATTGTGACGCTGAGTCCCGGCCAGCGTATCGAGTCCTTTGAAGGAGCGTAAGGGGAAGCCATGCCTATTAAGAAGAGCAAGCCCACATCATCGGGCCGCCGGTTCCAGGAGTATTCGACCTTAGAGGAGATCAGCAAAAAGCCGCCTCATAAGCCGTTGCTGGTCAAAACCGCCAATAAGGCTGGCCGGAACGTCAACGGGCGGATCACCAGCCGCCACCGGGGCGGCCGGCATAAACGCCAATACCGATACATTGATTTCAAGCGGGATAAGACCGGCGTACCGGCGAAAGTGGCGTCCATAGAATACGATCCCAACCGCAGCGCGCGGATCGCCCTCCTTCATTACGTCGATGGGGATAAGCGGTATATTCTGGCTCCGGTGCGACTGTCGGTGGGCGACACGGTTATGTCCGGCCCGGACGCTGATATCCGGCCGGGAAACGCTCTGCCGCTGGCCAACATCCCGATGGGGACCCATATTCACAACATCGAGCTCCGGCTGGGAAAAGGCGGACAGATCGTTCGCAGCGCCGGCACTTACGCTCAGCTCATGGCCAAGGAAGACCCGTATGCCCTGGTCAAGCTTCCTTCCGGAGAGGTTCGGATGGTCCTGATGGCCTGTCAGGCGACCATCGGGCAGGTGGGTAATGTTGTCCACGAGAACATTGCCCTGGGCAAGGCCGGTCGAAAGCGGCATCTCGGCCAGCGGCCTCAGGTCCGGGGCGTGGCCATGAACCCGGTGGACCATCCCATGGGGGGCGGCGAGGGCCGCTCATCGGGCGGGCGCCATCCCTGCACACCATGGGGCAAGCCCACCAAGGGGTATCGGACCCGGAAGAACAAACGAAGCAACCGCTATATTGTCAAGCGGCGGACCAAAAACTAGAAGCCTGAGGGAATCGATATGCCACGGTCGTTAAAGAAAGGTCCATACATTGAGCCGAAGCTCTTCCACAAGGTCGAGGTGGCCCAGGAGAGCCGGAGCAACCGGGTTATCAAAACCTGGTCCCGCCGTTCGACCATCGTTCCTGAGATGGTGGGGATCACCCTGGCGGTCCATAACGGAAAGAAGTTCATCCCCGTATTCGTGACCGAAAACATGGTGGGGCACAAGCTTGGCGAGTTCTCCCCCACCCGGACGTTCTTCGGCCACGCCGGGGACAAGAAGTCGAAATTGAAGAAGTAGCCGGGTTCGCGCCGGTGAACCTTTAGCGAGAGAGGGCGTGTGAGATGGAGGTTAAAGCAGTCTTGAGATTCGTGCGGATTTCCCCCCAAAAGGTCCGGAAGGTCATTGGGGCCGTCAAGGGGGAGCCCGTGGAGCCCGCCTTAAATATGCTCAAGTTCATGCCGCAGAAGGGGGCCGGCATTCTCGGGAAGGTGATCCGGTCGGCGGTGGCCAATGCCGATCAGTACGCGGGCATTGACGTGGACGCCCTGGTGATCCGAAACATTACGGCGGATCAGGGGCCGGTTCTGAAGCGATTCCGGGCTCGGGCCCGGGGGCGGGGCACGAGGATACTTAAACGGACGTCACACATCACGGTCGTGCTGGCGGAGAAGTCCGCATAGCAGAAGGAGGAACGAGCTTGGGCCAGAAAGTCAATCCAATCGGGATGCGACTGGGAATCATCAAGACCTGGGAGTCTCGGTGGTACGCCGACAAGAGGTACTCGGATTATATCTTGGAAGATTATAAGATCCGGGAGTATATCAAAAAGAAGCTATACCACGCCGGAATCTCCAGCATTGAGATTGAACGGTCTTCCAAGCGCGTCCGGCTCAGAATCTACACGGCCCGGCCGGGAATTGTTATCGGGAAGAAGGGCTCTGAGATTGAGCAGTTGAAAAAGGAGCTCGAAAAGCTGATCACCTTGGAAGTCATGATTGACATCCAGGAGGTGCGCAAGCCGGAAATCGACGCCCAGCTCGTAGCCGAAAACGTCGGGCTTCAGATCGAGCGCCGGGTGGCCTTTCGACGGGCCATGAAACGCGGGGTCTCATCGGCCATGCGCTTCGGTGCCAAGGGGGTGAAGATCATCTCCGCCGGCCGGCTAGGGGGCGCCGAGATGGCCCGCATCGAATGGTACCGTGAGGGCCGGGTGCCGCTGCACACGCTTCGGGCTGACATAGACTACGGGTTTGCCGAGGCCAAGACCACTTACGGCGTGATCGGTATCAAGGTTTTCATCTTCAACGGGGAGATTCTGAAAAAGGATATCCCGGAGGCCCCCGGGAAGTAACGACCCGACGGACCGGCCTCCGCGCCCCGGCGGGATTGATATCAGGAGAGTCTGAATATGCTGAGTCCCAAGAAAGTCAAGTTTCGAAAGCGGCAGAAGGGAAAAATGCGGGGGGTCGCCTACCGTGGGTCGGATTTGAGCTTCGGAGAATACGGTCTCCAGGCCATTGAGTGCGGCCGGATCACCTCCAAGCAGATTGAGGCGGCTCGAATCGCCATGACCCGACATGTCAAGCGCGGCGGGAAAATGTGGATTCGAATCTTCCCGGATGTTCCCTATACTCGGAAACCGGCCGAAGTCCGGATGGGTAAAGGGAAGGGCGCGCCGGAGGGCTGGGTGGCCGTTATCCGCCCGGGCCGGATGCTTTATGAGATGGAAGGCGTCCCCCGAGAGATGGCCCGAGAGGCTTTGCGCCTGGCCTCTCACAAGCTTCCCGTGAAAACGCGATTCGTGGAGAGGAGCGCGACGTAATGAAGGCAAGCGAGATCCGGGAAATGAGCCCTGAAGAGATGCAGCAGAAGCTGGATGACCTCCGACAGGAGCTGTTCAACCTCCGGTTTCAGCATGGCACCGGCCAGTTGGAAAATACTCGCAAGATCGGAGATACCCGACGGGACATCGCCCGCATCCGGACGGTCTTGAATCAGACGACCAACCCCTAACCGCATCAGATTCAGGTGGGAGAAGCATGAAGAAGCGAGGTAAAAAACGGCAGCTTGTCGGGAAGGTGATCAGCGACAAGATGGAGAAGACGGTTGTCGTTCTGGTCGAACGGCTGGTCAAGCACCGATACTATCACAAATACGTCCGCAGGCGAGCTAAGTTCGCCGCCCATGACGAGCACAACGCCTGCGCCATTGGCGACCGGGTTCTGATCACCGAGTCCCGCCCGTTGAGCAAAACGAAGAAATGGCGGGTCTCCAATGTGCTGGAGAAGGCGGTCTGAGGATATAGGGGATACGTGAGCAATGATTCAGTCAGAGTCCAGATTGACAGTGGCGGACAATTCCGGGGCCAAGGTGGTCTATTGCATCAAGGTACTCGGCGGGTCCCGTCGTCGATATGCGCGGATCGGGGATATCATCGTGGTGGCCGTCAAGGAGGCGATTCCCAACGCCAAGGTCAAGAAGGGAGATGTCCTGAAAGCCGTGGTGGTTCGGACGAAAAAGGCGCTCCGGCGCCCGGACGGCTCTTATATCCGCTTCGACGAAAACTCGGCGGTGCTGATCAACGACCACCGGGAGCCCATCGGTACCCGAATCTTCGGGCCGGTCGCTCGGGAGCTGCGGGCCAAGCGATTTATGAAGATCATATCACTTGCCCCGGAGGTCCTCTAAAGACGGGCGGATAACGATGTCCGGACCCGTTGGGGCAGCCGGGGAATCCTTCGCACCTCGCCCCATGGAGAGAAGCAATGGTGAAACAGAAAGCTACAATTAAAAAAGACGATAAGGTTAAAGTGATCGCCGGCAAGGACAAAGGAAAGATCGGCAAGGTGCTCCGGATCGTTTCCAAATCGGGTCGTGTGCTGGTTGAAAACGTGAACATGGTCAAGCGCCACAGCCGGCCAAGCGCCCAGTCCAAGCAGGGCGGAATCATCGAGAGGGAGGCCCCCATCCACCGGTCCAACGTCATGCTGATGTGCAACAAGTGCATGAAGGCCACCCGGACGCGGATTCAGCGGCTTGACGATGGCCAGCGGGCGCGGATTTGCAAGCAGTGTAACGAGGCGATCGACGGATAACACCGCGCGCCAGGGGCGTGTGACGGAGGGAACGGATGTCACAGTTGAAACGCTATTACGACACGGAGGTGGCTCCCCGGCTGGTGGAGACGTTCAGCTACGGCAATCGGATGCAGGTGCCGAAGGTGGAGAAGATCATCCTCAATATGGGGTTGGGGGAGGCGATTCAGAATATCAAGCTTATCGACTCCGCGGTGGCGGAGATGCGCTTGATCGCCGGCCAGCAGCCGGTAGTGACCCGCGCCAGACGGTCCATTGCGGCTTTCAAGCTTCGGGCCGGAATGCCCATCGGATGCCGGGTGACTTTGAGACGCCGGCGGATGTATGATTTCCTAAACAAGCTTGTGAATGTCGCACTACCTCGGGTCCGGGACTTCCGGGGGGTTTCGGGAAAGGCCTTTGACGGCCATGGAAACTATTCCCTCGGTATCCGGGAGCAGATTATCTTTCCGGAGATCGATTACGACAAAATCGACAAGATCAAGGGAATGAACATTTCGATCGTGACCACGGCCAAGACGGATGAGGAAGGGAAAGCGCTTCTGAAGCTGTTGGGGATGCCGTTTCGAAACTGATTAAGGAGGACGTTTTGGCCAAGAAATCGCTCATGATGAAGGCGAAACGCAGGCCCAAGTTCAAGGTCCGCGCCTATAACCGATGCCCTATCTGCGGACGGGCAAGAGCGTATCTGCGGAAGTTCGGCATCTGCCGCATCTGTTTCCGGAACCTGGCTTCGGAGGGCAAGCTCCCCGGCGTGATCAAATCGAGCTGGTAGGCGGATGACGCCGGTCGGCTCTTGACGGAAATGCTTTTTCGACGGAGAAAATCATGACGATGACCGATCCCATTGCGGACATGCTGACCCGCATCCGCAACGCCGGCAAGGCGAAGATGAACAGCGTGGATATTCCCGGCTCCAAGCTCAAGGTCGATATGGCCAAGGTGCTGAAGAACGAGGGATATATCCGGAACTACAAGTTCGTCAAGGACGGCAAGCAGGGGATTCTGCGGGTCTATTTGAAGTATCTCAAGGGCCAGGTCCATGCGATTTTCAGCCTGGAGCGCGTGAGCCGGCCGAGCCGGCGCGTTTACGTGAGCGGAAAGGACGTGAAGCCGGTCTATAACGGCACCGGGATCGCCATCCTATCTACTTCACGGGGGGTTATGACCGACCGGCGGGCCCGACAGGAGAATGTCGGCGGCGAGGTGCTCTGCAACATTTGGTAGGGACCGGGGCGGACGCCGCGGCAGGATACATGTGAGGAGAGCGAGATGTCTCGAGTAGGCAAGAAACGGATTCCCATACCGGCGAACACGAAGATTTCCTATACGGATCGCCGGATCACCGTCGAAGGGCAGAAGGGGACTTTGTCCCGTACCATCCATCCGCGGGTTGACCTTCGGATCGGGGATGACGCCATCGAGGTGATCATGAATAGCGACGACAAGAAGACCCACGCCCTTCAGGGCTTGACCCGGAGCCTGGTGGCCAATATGGTTACGGGCGTGAACCAGGGGTTTGAGCGAGTTCTGGAGATCAGCGGGATCGGGTACCGGGCGGAGATCAGCGGTCAGTCCATCGTCCTGAGCCTCGGCTTCTCGCGGCCCATCCAGTATGACATTCCCGACGGGATCGCGGCTGCCGTGGAGCGCAATACGGTTTTGCGGATTTCCGGGATTGACAAGGAGCTGGTGGGGCACACCGCCGCTGCCATCCGACGGCTCCGGCCCCCGGAGCCGTATAAGGGCAAGGGGGTGAAGTACGCCGGGGAATACATTCAACGGAAGGCCGGCAAGGCCGGAAAGAAATAAGGATCGATAACGATGGCGTCGACGAACAACAAGCAGCAGGCGCGGTTGAAGCGGAGGAAACGGATCCGGAAGCGGCTTTCGGGCACGGCGGAACGGCCGAGGCTCAGTGTCTTTCGCAGTGCCCGGCATATCTACGCGCAGGTCATCGACGACACCGCCGGACATACCATTGCGGCGGCATCGAGCGTCGAGCCGACCATTCGGGAAATGGACCGATTTGAGAACAAGGTCGCCCAGGCGGCGCACATCGGCAAGCTGGTGGCCGATCGGGTGATGGACCGGGGCATTCGGAAGGTGGTCTTTGACCGTAGCGGGTTTCTCTATCACGGCCGAATCAAGGCCGTGTCGGACGGCGCGCGGGAAGCCGGGCTGGAGTTTTAGCTGAAGCCGTCGGACGGATGTCCGGGCCGGGTTAATCCAAAGGGCGAAGGAGGCAGATTCTTGTACAGGCAGGATACGGAAGACAACCAGTTGATCGATAAGGTCGTCCACATCAGCCGGGTGGCGAAAGTGGTCAAGGGCGGCCGACGCTTCAGCTTCAGCGCCATCGTGGTGGTCGGTGACGGCCAGGGCTCGGTCGGTTTTGGCCTCGGCAAGGCCGGGGAAGTCCCCGAAGCCATCCGCAAAGGGGTGGAGCGTGCCAAGAAGGAGATGATCGAGGTGCCCCTGATCGAGGGGACGATCCCCTTCGAGGTGCTGGGCCGGTTCGGTGCCGGGCGGGTCCTGTTGAAGCCGGCTTCCGAGGGGACCGGCGTGATCGCCGGCGGCGCGGTTCGCGCCGTTCTCGAAGCGGCCGGCGTCCAGAACATCTTGACCAAGTGCATGGGCACCAACAACCCCCACAATGTGGTGAAAGCGACCTTGGCGGGGCTGTCCATGTTGCAGAGCCGTGAGGATGTCGCGGCCCGGCGCGGACGGACCGCCGCGGAGCTCTGATCGGCTCTGGAGACGGGAAGGAGAGGGCAGACATGTTGAAAGTGACACTGGTCAAGAGCATGATCGGGCGGCCGGAAAAGCATCGGAAGGTCCTTCGAGGGATGGGATTGACGCGGATGAACCGAACGGTCACCTTGCTGGATACCCCCGCGATTCGGGGGATGATCAATACGGTAAGCCACTTGGTGAAAGCGGAGGAGACGACGGATGAAGTTGCATGAGCTCAAGCCCGCCGAGGGCTCGCGGAAACGGCGAAAGCGGATTGGCCGCGGGGTCGGTTCCGGGCACGGCACGACGGCCGGACGGGGCACCAAGGGTCAGAATGCCCGGTCAGGTGGCGGCATTCGTCCCGGCTACGAGGGCGGACAGATGCCCATTCACCGGCGATTGCCCAAGCGCGGGTTCACCAACATCTTCAAAACGGAGTACGCCATCGTCAACGTCGGCGACTTGACCCGCTTCGAAAGTGGCGCCGTGGTGGATGCGGCCGCCCTGATAGCGTCGGGCCTGGTCAAGGGACGATATGACGGCATCAAGCTGCTGGCCAACGGTGATCTATCGACCTCGCTGACGGTCCAGGTCGATCGCGTAAGCCGGGCCGCACGGGAGAAAATCGAGGCGGCCGGCGGGACCGTGGAGCTTCCGGCGGCGCCGGCAGAGGTATAAGCATGGTCGGCACCGGATTTCAGAACATCTTCAAGATCCCCGAGCTCAAACGCCGGATTTTTTATACCCTGGCCTTGCTGGCGGTTTACCGGATCGGCGTCCATGTGCCGACGCCGGGCATTGATGCCGCCGCGCTGGCGGATTTTTTCGAGCGGGCCCAAGGCACTCTGCTGGGCCTCTTCGACATGTTCTCCGGTGGAGCCTTGGAACGGCTGTCGGTCTTCGCCCTCGGGATCATGCCCTACATCAGCGCATCCATTATTCTTCAGCTTTTGAAGGTGGTTATTCCTCACCTGGAGCAGTTGTCCAAAGAGGGGGAGCAAGGCCGGAAGAAGATCACCCAGTACACCCGATACGGGACGGTGATTCTGAGCATCATCCAGGGCTTCGGCATCAGCTTCGGGCTGGAGAGCATGAGCGCTCCCGGCGGGGCGCCGATAGTTATCAATCCCGGGTGGGGGTTCCGGATCATGACGGTGATCACCCTGACGGCCGGCACCTCGTTTATCATGTGGCTCGGCGAGCAGATCACCGAGCGGGGGATCGGCAACGGGATTTCCCTGATTATTTTCGCTGGGATCGTCGCCGGGATGCCAGCCGCCATCGCCAACAGCTTCCGTCTGATCTCCACGGGCGAGCTTAACATTTTCACGGCGGTGATGCTGCTGGTCCTGATGGTCGCGGTGGTGGGGTTCATCGTGTTCATGGAAACCGGCCAGCGCCGGATTCCGGTGCAATATGCCAAGCGGGTGGTGGGCCGGCGGATGTACGGCGGGCAGTCAACCCACCTGCCCCTCAAGATCAACACCTCCGGCGTTATTCCACCAATTTTCGCCTCATCGATCATTATGTTTCCGGCGACGTTGGCTTCCTTTATCAAGGTCCCATGGATGCAGACCATTGCCAACTCCATGATGCCGGGGAACCTGATTTACGAGACGCTCTTTGTCGGATTTATCTTTTTCTTCTGCTATTTTTACACCGCCGTCACCTTTAATCCGGTGGACGTGGCTGAGAACATGAAGAAGCATGGCGGCTACATTCCGGGGATCCGGCCCGGCAAGCGGACCGCCGATTACATCGACCGCGTGCTGACTCGGATCACTCTGGGCGGTGCCATCTACGTTTCGGCCATTTGCGTGCTGCCGTCGATTCTCATCAGCCGGTTTCATGTTCCTTTCTATTTCGGCGGCACCGCGCTGCTTATCGTGGTTGGGGTGTCGATCGACACGATTTCTCAGATGGAGTCCCACATGCTGACCCGCCATTACGAAGGGTTTCTGAAAAAGGGGGGCGGGCGGATCAAGGGGCGCAGGTAAGCCGAAGGACCTTATTAGATTCAGATTTAACTGATCGATCCGACGAGGAAGCTTCTGACGGGGGCCCAGTGCGCCCCCGACTGACATGAACGCAGGGAGCGCAGAATATGGCAAAGGAAGAGCCGATCAAAGTTCAGGGCACGGTGATCGAGACACTGCCCAACGCGATGTTCCGCGTCGAGCTGGAGAACAAGCACCAGATTCTGGCCCACATCTCCGGGAAGATGCGTATGCACTTCATCAAGATTCTGCCGGGCGACTCGGTGACCGTTGAGCTGTCGCCCTACGATCTCACCCGGGGACGAATCACCTACAGATCCAAATAGCGCTTTTGTGAAGGAGACGAGCCATGAAAGTCAGGGCATCGGTGAAAAAGATGTGCAGCAAGTGCAAGGTGATCCGCAGACGCGGGATCGTCCGGGTGATCTGCACCAACAAACGGCATAAACAGCGGCAGGGATAGGAGGGACCGTGGCACGTATCGCAGGCGTGGACTTGCCCCGAAGCAAGCGCATCGAGATTGGGCTGACCTATATCTACGGAATCGGCCGGACCACCTCGCGGGAGATCCTCGATCGGCTGAACATCGATTACGGCAAGCCGACCGATGATCTGAGCGGCGAGGAGATCAACCTGATCCGGAAGATTATCGACGGCGATTACAAAGTAGAAGGCGAGCTTCGGACTGAAGTGTCGATGAACATCAAGCGGCTCATGGACCTCGGCTGCTACCGGGGGCTTCGCCACCGGCGGTCGCTGCCCGTCCGAGGACAGCGCACGAGCACCAATGCCCGGACTCGAAAGGGGCCGCGTCGGGCCGCCGTCAAGAAGAAGGGCGGCGCCAAGAAGAAATAACCCGTTACCGAACGATAGGGGAATATCCGACCCATGCCGAGAAGAACCCGTACCAAGAAAAAGGAAAAAAAGAATATTGCCAGTGGGGTGGTCCACATCCAGTCAACTTTCAACAACACCATCGTGACCATTACCGATCCGGGGGGAAACCTCGTGTCGTGGTCCAGTGCCGGAGTCCAGGGCTTTAAGGGGTCTCGAAAGAGTACCCCCTTTGCCGCTCAGCTCGCGGCCGAGGACGCGGCCCGGAAGGCGATGGAGCACGGGATGCGGAATGTTGAGGTTTACGTTAAGGGCCCCGGATCGGGGCGTGAATCGGCCCTTCGCTCCCTGCAATCGACGGGATTGACCGTCGTAATGATCAAGGATGTCACCCCGATACCCCACAATGGCTGCCGCCCGCCCAAGCGGCGCAGAGTCTAGCGGAAGGAGGACCTAGTCTTGTCAAGATATCGAGGATCGGTCTGTCGGCTCTGCCGGCGTGAGAACATGAAGCTCTTTTTGAAGGGAGATCGCTGCTATTCGGACAAATGTGCCTTTGATCGCCGTGGCTATCCGCCGGGCGTCCATGGGCAGCGCCGCCGGGGCAAGATTTCCGATTACGGAGTCCAGCTTCGGGAGAAGCAGAAGGTCAAGCGGATGTACGGACTTTCGGAGAAGCAGTTCCACCTCTTCTTTGTCCGGGCTGAACAGCAGAAGGGGATCACCGGTACCAATCTTCTGGTATCGCTGGAGCGCCGGCTCGACAATGTGGTTTACCGGCTTGGGTTTGTCAACTCCCGGAGCCAGGGGCGTCATTTCGTCCGGCACAACCATTTCACGGTCAACGGAAAGAAGGTCAATATCCCTTCCGCTCTGATACGGATCGACGATGTGGTGGAGGTCCGGGAGAAAAGCCGGAGCATCGGCGCCATTCAGGATGCCCTCGAAGCGGTGGTGCGCCGCGGGATTCCGCAGTGGCTGGAGCTTGAAAAGGATCACATGCGGGGGATCGTCAAAGCGTATCCGATCCGTGAGGATCTGACCATGCCGATGCAGGAGCAGCTAGTCGTCGAGCTGTACTCCAAGTAGTTCTCCGACCGCCTCTATCGTGCCGACGTTTTATCTGGCAAAATGCATTCCGACTTAATCTGGAGTGATTCATAATGTCCTCAAATGAGCTAATGTACATGAACTGGCAGGAGATCATCCGGCCGGAGCGGGTACATGTCGAGACCTCCACTTCTGAATACGGCAAGTTCGTCTGTGAGCCGCTGGAGCGGGGGTATGGCATCACCGTGGGAAACTCCTTGCGACGGATCATCCTGTCTTCCCTGTACGGCGCGGCCATTGTATCGGTGAAATTCGATTCGGTGATGCACGAGTTCAGTGTCATCCCGGGCGTGATTGAGGACGTCTCCGAAATCATCTTGAACCTCAAGGAAGTTCGACTGAAGATCGCCGAAGCCCAGCCCCGGACGCTCAATATCGACGTGACCGGACCGGCGACCGCTACGGCGGCGGACATCCTAGCCGAGGGGGCGGCGGTCGAGATTCTCAATCCCGACCAGCACATCGCCACACTGGCCGAGGGCGCTCGGCTCCAGATGACCCTCACCGTCAAGGTGGGCAAGGGGTATGCGCTGTCCGAGGCCAACAAGGATGACAGCGCGCCGGTGGGAACCATTCCCATTGATGCCGTCTTTTCGCCCATCAAGCGAGTCAGCTACGTGGTGGGAAACGCCCGGGTGGGTCAGAAGACCGATTACGACAAGCTGACCATGGAAGTCTGGACCGACGGCAGCGTATTCCCCGAAGATGCCGTGGCCTATGCGGCCAAGATCCTTAAGGAGACGATGTCGATTTTCATCAATTTCGACGAGAACCTTGAGCCCGAGCCCGAGCCGTCGGACGAGGATGAGGAGACGCCCGAGTTCAACGAGAACCTTTACCGCAGCGTCGAAGAGCTCGAGCTGTCGGTCCGCAGTGCCAACTGCCTTAAAAACGCCAACATCAACAAGATCTACCAATTGGTCAGCAAGACCGAGAGCGAGATGCTCAAAACCAAAAATTTTGGCCGAAAATCCCTAAACGAGATCAAGGACGTGCTTTCGGAGATGGGCCTGAATCTCGGCATGAAGCTCGACGGGTTCGAGCCCCCTGAAGAAGAAGATACGGAGGAAGGAGAGTAGGTTTCCATGAGACATCGAAAAAGCGGCGTCAAGCTTAACCGAACGGACAGTCACCGGAAGGCGATGTTTCGCAATATGGTGACCTCGCTCTTTAAATACGATCGCATCCGGACCACTCATGCCAAGGCTAAAGCGTTGCGGAGCTGGGCTGATCATCTGGTGACCCTGGCCAAGCGGGGCGATCTTCACGCCCGGCGCCAGGCCCTCGCCATTGTGCGGGAAAAGGATGTGGTCCACCGCCTCTTTGCCGAGGCCCCCCAACGGTTCGCCGGAAGCGCCGGCGGCTATACCCGGGTTATCAAGGAAGGCCGGCGGGTCGGGGATGCGGCCCCCATTTCCATCGTGGAGCTGGTGGGGACCAAATCAGAGCCGACGCAAAAGAAAAAGCCGGCCAAAAAGGCGACCCCCGCCCCCAAATCATCCCCGGCGGGCACCGGCGGTTCCGCCACGGATGCGACCCCGACAGGCAGTTGATCCGACGGCCCCCGTCCGGGTTCGCCCCCAGGCTTTCAAAAGCCCCGCTTGCGCCCCATTGCAAGCCGGGGCTTTTTCATTCCAGGGGGAGGCCGGAAAGGGGGATCATCGGCAAAGCGCCGGGCCGACAACGGCGTCTTTACGCCCTGATGGAGAAAGGAGCAAAGGATGACACCGATTCCCGTGATGGTCAACGGTATCCCCGGCAAAATGGCCGCTACGGTGGCCGAGCATGTAAACCGGGACGAACGATTCCGACTCGCGCCCGCGGCCCTCACCGGCCCTGAGATCACCGAGCTGTCGTGGACGGTGGACGGCACTTCCGTTCAACTGATCCAACCCGCGGACCGGGAGACCGTGCTTGATCGTCTGGAGGCCGGGACTCTGTGCGTGGACTACACCCATCCGGCGGCGGTCAATGACAACGCCCGGTTTTACTGCGCTCACGGCCTGCCGTTTGTCATGGGGACCACCGGCGGAGATCGGGATGACTTGGCCCGGACCGTGGCCAATTCCGACACGGCGGCGGTCATCGCCCCCAACATGGCGAAACAGATTGTCGGGTTCGGGGCGATGATGGCCTGGGCCGCCGAGACGTTCCCCGGTCTTTTCAGCGGCTATAACCTGACCATCCGGGAGAGCCATCAGCAGGGAAAGGCTGACACCAGCGGCACCGCCAAGGCCATGGTCCAGTCCTTCAACGGGCTGGGGATTCCGTTTTCCGCCGACCGGATCGAAAAGGTCCGGGACCCCGAGGTCCAGGTCCGGGAATTCGGGATTCCGTCCGAGCACCTGGACGGCCACGGCTGGCACACCTACACCCTCGTCTCTCCGGACGAGACGGTCCGCTTCACCTTTACCCACAACGTCAACGGCCGGGACATTTACGCCCGGGGGACCCTCGACGCGGTGGCCTTTCTGGCAAACCGGGTCCGGGAAGGGGTTCGGGGGACGGTCTTTTCCATGATCGATGTGCTGAAAGGGGGTGAACGATGAAGGGATGGGGCCGAGTCGTATGGGTCGTTGCCGCCGTGCTTTTCTGGGCCGGGGCGGTCGGGGCGGATGAGCAGTTTCCGGGGCCGGGGTGGTCCGACCGGCCGGACCCGCTGGCCAGCTCCCAAGCCCGGGTCGGTGGCGAGATCACCGTTTTTGCCAGCCAGTATCCCAAGAGCCTCAACTATTATCTGGACAACAACGTTCTGTCGGCGGAAATCTTCGGGGCGATGTACGAGACCTTGCTGGACATGCATCCGACGACCCTGGCCTATGAGCCTGGCCTGGCCGACCGGTGGACTATCTCCGACGACAAAAAAACGTTTACCTTCCACATCGATTCCGACGCCCGATGGAGCGACGGCTCGCCGATCACCGCCGAGGATGTCCGGTGGACCTGGGCCGCCATTGTACATCCCAAGCACCTCACCGGCCCTCACAAGGTCGATATGGAACGGTTCGAGCCGCCCGAGGTGATCGATGAGCGGACGATCCGGTTCACCGCTAAAACCGTCCACTGGAAAAACCTCGGCGCGGCCGGCGGCTTTCACATCCTCCCCTCGGCCGCTTTCAAGTCCTTGGATTTCAATGACATTCATTTCGAGTTTCCGGTGGTTTCAGGGGCCTACCGGCTGGGGGAGATCGATGAGGGGGTCAGCGTCACCCTCCAGCGGCGGGATGACTGGTGGCGTCGGGGAAGAAAGCGGGTGGAGGGCATCGGAAACTTTTCGAGCATCCGCTTCCGGTTCTACGCTGAACAGGAAAACGCCTTCGAGGCGTTCAAAAAGGGGCATATCGACCTCTATCCCATCTACACCTCCCGGCTCTGGGTCAACGAGACCACGGGGGAGAAATTTTTAAACAACTGGATCGTCAAGCAGAAGGTTTACAACCACCAGCCGGTCGGCTTCCAGGGGTTTGCCATGAACATGCGCCGGCCGCCCTTTGACGATGCGCGGGTCCGGAAGGCCATGGCTCACCTGCTGGACCGGAAGAAGATGAACCGGACCTTGATGTACAACCAGTATTTTCTTCACCGATCCTACTACGAGGACCTCTATTCCGACGACCATCCCTGCCCCAACCCGGTTATCGAGATGGCCCCGGAAAAGGCTCGGGCCCTGCTCCGGGATGCCGGATGGCGGGTCGATCCGGAGACCGGCTATCTGGAAAAGGACGGAAAGCGATTTTCTTTCCGGTTTCTCACCCGGAGCAGCTCGGCCGACAAGTTTTTGGCCATCTATGCCGAGGACCTCAAGGATGTCGGCATCGAGCTGATCATCGACAAAAAGGACTGGGCCGCCTGGGCCAAGGATATGGACGACCTCAACTACGAGATGACCTGGGCCGCCTGGAGCGCCGGGGTCTTCAAGGACCCGGAGGGGATGTGGTCTTCGGCCGAGGCCGAGCGGAAGGGGGGCAACAATATAACCGGCTTTTCCGACTCCCGGGTGGACCAGTTGATCGAAAAGCAGAAGTCGATCTTCGATGTCCGGAAGCGAAACGAGATCTGCCGGCAAATCGACCAGATTGTTTACGAGGCCTATCCATACGTTTTGCTCTGGAACATCAACTACACCCGGCTGCTTTACTGGAACAAGTTTGGGACGCCGGAGACCGTCCTGTCGAAGTACGGCGACGAGCGAAGCGCCTACTGGTACTGGTGGATGGACCCCGACGCGGCCGCTGAGCTGTCCGATGCCGTCTCCGAGGGGATTCCGATGATGCCGAGGCCGGCCACGGTCCGATTTGATAAGGTCTTCTAATCGGGTGGCGGCTCATCCTCAGACGGCGATGGGGCGGGGGCTCGGACCGTCTCGTTAATGGTCCCGTAAACCGTTCGGAACAGCTCGGGAAAGGCGGTGGGCGAAACCCGGCCGATCTCGATGAATTTGACGACGATCTCCTTGGAGGCGCGAAGGATTTGCTCGTCGAGTGATGCGCCCATGGATGGCTCCTCTGCCCGCGTCCCCGCGCCTCAGCAGGGGTAGGGCGTCATGCTCTCGTACCCGTCTTCGGTGACCAGAACGGTTTGCTCGAACTGGGCCGACAAGGATGCGTCCCGGGTCACGGCGGTCCATTTGTCCGACAGGACCCGGAGCTCCTTTTTGCCCAGATTGATCATCGGCTCGATGGTGAAGACCATGCCGGGCACCAGGGGGATTCCTTCTCCTCGCCGGCCGTAATGAGGCACCTGGGGCGGCTCGTGGAACTCGAACCCGACGCCGTGGCCCACGAACTCCCGGACCACCGAGCACCCAGACCCCTCGGCATACTGCTGAATAGCCCAGCCGATGTCGCCGATGGTGCTGCCGGGCCGGACCATCTCCATCCCCCGCCGGAGGCTGGTCCGGGCCGCCTCCACGATTCGGCGGGCATCCTCTCCCGGAGACCCCACAAAGAAGGTCTTGTTGGCGTCGGCGAAATAGCCGTTTAAGATCGAAGTGACATCGACGTTGACGATGTCCCCCGAGTCAAGGACCCGGTCACCGGGAATCCCGTGGCAGATCACTTCGTTGACCGAGACGCAGGTGCTTTTGGGAAAGCCGCGGTAATTGAGCGGCGCGGGAATGGCGCCGTTTTGGACGGTGTGGTCGTGGACGATCCGATTGATGTCCTCGGTGGTCATGCCGATCCGGAGCGAGGTCTCCACCAGGTCGAGCGTCTCGATGACCAGGCGGCCGGCCCGCCGGATGCCCTCGACGTCCTGGGGCGTTTTCAGCCGGATTTTGTAACGGGTCCGATACAGCTCCGTCGGATCGGCCTGGGCCGGTATTCGCTTCTGCTTGGTCAGACAGCATTTCTTGTATTTCCGACCGCTGCCGCACGGACAGGGGTCGTTACGCCCCACCTTGACCTTCTGTTTGTCCAGATACATCTCGTCTGCTCCGCCGGGCAACCGCGATACAAGCCGCCTCGAAACGCATTTTCAAATCACTTAAAATAGATATATTCAACTGGCATGTCAAGCGCCAAACGCCCGAAACCTCCGGCTTCCGAGGAGGATATCTCTACCGAACGAATACCCCATCGACCCCATTGCCTCTTTGAACGGGTATGTGAAATAACCAAAAACAGGACGGTAATGGAATGAAGACGCCAACATCAGACAATGAACGGGATACATGAGAGAGCTGAATGAGGATCGCGGGGCTGCCGGCATATATCCGCTACCATACGGGGAAGGGAAGCTGGCCGCCGCGCGGACATGGATGGATAGGATGCAAATCTACGCGAATCTGATGATCTTGGCGCTCCTCGGCGTTGCGTTGTCCGCTTATCTTTCCTTTCAGGAGGTGGACCGACACATCTCGTTCATTTCAATCGTCCTGTCTTATGTGGTGTTTCTGCTGGTGACCCATCTCCTGACCAAGCGGGAATTGGAGGCTGAGTTCGGGGAGCTGCTCGCCCGGGTCCGGAAAAAGTATCAGATCAAAATCGTCAAGCTCAAGCAGGAGCACGACACCAGTACCTTGGAGCGGACCATCCGCGACGGAACCCGGACCCTGATTAAAAACGCGGTGGACTACTTCAAGATCGACAACATTAAAAACGAGATGGGGGCATCCGCCGCCATTCAGAACCTTCAGCTCGACAAATACGGCCAGATCATCGAGCTGCTGGCCGATTTCTCGCTCATCCTGCCCGACTACGAAGAGAACCAGCAGATCGTTCAGCAGGAGATCTACCACCAGATCGACATCTATGAAATCGACGAGCGTTCCTTTGCGGAATTCCTCAAGCGGATTCTCGAGAAGTACCGGGTTGCTTACCAGAAAAAGCTTCGGGAAAAGGAGGCCTTCGAGTCCCGCCGGGAGAGCCGGGTTTGCCCCCAATGCGCCGAAAAGGTTACGGGCAACCCCGAGGTCTGCATCCACTGCGGCCATGCCTTTTCCACCCGGACGCCGGCCCGCGCGGCTGACGAGTCCCCCGAGGACATCCATTACATCCGGGAAGGCATTGCCTACTATCGGCAGCGGAATCTAAACGATGCCCTCCGGTCCTTTACCCGGGCCATCGACCTGAACCCCGCCGCCGACCAGGCCTTTTATAACCGCGGCATCATCTACATGAAAAAAGACGACCAGATTCCGGCCATCGATGACCTCAAGACGGCGGCCCGGCTGGGACACCCCCGGGCCCGCCGGGTCCTGGAATTCCTGAAGATGATGCGGACCCAGAGCGGCAATTGGACCCCCTAGCCTCAGTACCCCCCGCCGTTTCCCGAGCTTTTGTTCACATCTGATCGCTTGACAAAGGGCGGCGTCCGTCCCGCGTAGGATTCCAGCAGGATGAGCTCCTTGTCGGTATGGTTGATCATCGGGGCGGGGATGATCCGAGAGCCCCGGGCATTGGGGCCGAGGATGAATTTGCCCGCTTCATGGTGGCGGGTGGTCAGCGTGATGGCCGTTTTAACTCAGATCCCGGACCCCCGGACCCCGGCAATGGACGTGGCCGTCTCGATCGTGTGGGG
>CAYNGG010000001.1:35588-43991 GCA_964396575.1 uncultured Desulfobacteraceae bacterium
AGATCCCGGACCCCCGGACCCCGGCAATGGACGTGGCCGTCTCGATCGTGTGGGGGCCGTCGCCGAAGACCGAGAGGATCTTGCCATTGAAGGTTTTAAGGGTTCGGATGGCCGCCCCTGTTTTGGTATGGTCGGACGTAAAGCTGATTCGGGAATCATCCCGGATCAGGTAAACCGATCCTTCGGCCGCAAAGAGGACGCTGGCTTCCGGCCCGGTGGTGACCACATCCCCCGCCCGGACGAGGTCGCCTGCTTTGGCGGGCTGGCCGTTGATCCGGACATCACCGCTCAGACGGTGTATCCCATCCGGCTTCGGCCGGTTTCCCATGGCCCGGGTCCATCCGGGCAGACCGAGCCATCCGAGTGTCCCGGCAGCCAGTATCCGGATGGCGTCCCGCCGTCCGATCCCTTTGCCCCGTATCCCGTCCATTGTCGCTCCCTCCGCCACGGCGATCCAGCCGACGGCCGGTTGTCAGAATCCTTATGGTACTATACCGCAGGCTAAAAGGGGTGATTTCGTTTGTCAACGCCAAAACGAGACCCCAACCGGTCCGTTGGGAAATTCGGAAAGAATCTGTTTTCCAAATGGCCGGGTGGTGGTAGAATACCTCCCTTTTCTGGATGTATGATCCGACCCCGGCCCGGGGAACATCCAGCTACGGAAAGGAGCGAAGATGAAGCGGATGGGCTTTCGCAAAAAGCTGTTGATCTCCATCCTTGTTATGACGATGGGGTCCGTCGGGGTGCTGGCCGTCTTCTCCTACCAGATCGCCCGTTCCAAACTCGTGGCCCAGGAGCAACGCAAATTGGCTCAAATGGCCGACCATATCCGTGAGGCGCTTCAGCTATGGGTGGCCGACCGCGAGCGGGAGGTGGTCTTTTTTTCCGAAAACGGCGTCTTCCAGGCAGCCTGCGGCGGCAAACGGGTGGACGAGGCACGGGACCGGCTGGAAAAGTACCATCAGCTCTCCCCGTTCTATGAAAACGTCTTTCTCTTAAGCCCCTCGGGGGTCTGTTTTCTCGACTCACTGGGGGGAAAGGCGCTCGGGGTCAACATCGCCGAGCGCCCCGAGGCCAGCGGGTGCGTGGACGCGGCCCTTGTCGGAAAGAGCTGTGTCGGAGACGTGGAACAGGCCCCCATTACCGGCCTGCCCGTTTTTGTGGTGACCGCCCCCATCACTGTCGATGGACGGGTGGCCGGGATCATGGGCACGGCCATCGATCTCATTGCATTTGCCGATGTCTTTTTGAAAAACTACAACGAAGACGACTCAAGCGACATTTTCATGGTCAATGCCGACGGGTTGATCATTTCCCATCCCGACCGGGAGGCGATTTTCAACCGGACGGTCTCCGATTTGGGGATAGACCGGTCGATGCTCCGCCAGGACGGGGGACCGGTGTTCTATACCGGGAGCCAGAGCTCGATGGTCGGCCAGTTCGCCACTTACGGGAAAAAGGGATGGCGGCTGGTGGTGACGGCCCAGCGGGATACCCTCCTAGCCCCGGTCCGTCACACGCGGAACCTGATCATCGGCCTTGGCGCCGGGGTTATCCTGCTAATGGTGATGGTGACTTGGGGAATGACCGGTAAGGCCTTCACGGTGATCCAGCGGGCTGTCTTCCGGTTGGAAACCTCAAGCGCCGGGGTCTCGGCCGCCGGCAAGGAGATCCTGTCTGCCAGTAACGGGCTTGCGGAGGGCGCCTCCCAGCAGGCCGCCTCCCTGGAGGAGACCGGATCGACCCTGGAGGAAATAGCGGCGATGACTAAGACCAATGCCGACAACGCCTCCCAGGCCAACGGGATTGTCAGCCAGTCCAAATCGGAGATGGACCGGGCCGAAGCATCGTTTGGCGCGCTCAACCGGGCCATGGATGAGATCCGCAAGGCCAGCGAGGAAACCCAGAAGATCGTCGGAACCATCGATGAGATCGCTTTTCAAACCAATTTGCTGGCCCTGAATGCGGCGGTGGAGGCGGCCCGGGCCGGCGAGGCCGGGGCCGGCTTCGCGGTGGTGGCCGGTGAGGTCCGGAACCTGGCCATGCGTGCCGCCAAGGCGGCCCAGAACACGGCGGACCTCATCGATTCGACGGTGGGCCGGGTCCGGGAGGGCGCCACGCTGGCCAATGGGGCAAACCAGGCCTTTTCCGCCGCCGCCGGCCGCACTGCCCGGATCCAGGCGCTCATGGAAGAGATCGCCGCGGCCTCCACCCAACAGGCCAATGGGATCGAGCAGGTCAACCGGGCGGTGTCGGAAATGGACCGGGTCACCCAACAGAACGCCGCTGCCGCCGAGGAGTCCGCCTCCGCCGCCGAAGAGATGAACGCTCAGGCCGAGCAGATGAAGCGCATCGTTGCCGACCTCACCGGGCTGGTGGGGACGGCCCATGATACCCCGCCCGCCGGTAAGTCGGGGCCGGGTCGATTACAAAAGGGGGGCCGGAAGGCCCAGCCCGAAAAACCGCTTTTATCAGGGGGTAGAGATGTCAAAAGATCCTAAGGTTGGCCCCGGCCTCGGGGAGAAAGGGGAGACAATGACTGTCCATGATCAGAGATATTCGCGAACATCCATGTCTGGCCGGTTATCCGCCGCCATCGTCTTGATGGGGCTTTTGGCCGTCCTTTTTGCCCCAGGGGGCGGGTCTCCCCCGGCTGTTGCCGCGGGCGGGGCGGCAACGGTGCTCAGCGTCATCGGGTCCGCTGAAGTCCAGCCGGGCGGAGTCGGCGACTGGAAGCCGATCACCCCCGGTGCCGCGCTGTCTCCGGGCGACCGGATTCGCACGGGGGCCGATGCCCGGCTCCGGATTCTCAGCCCGGCCGGTCGGCCCGAGACCGTGGCCGGCGGTACCGAGACCACCCTAAGATTTGACGCCGCCGGCGGAGAAGCAAAGGCCGGCGGCTTCGGCGCCTTTGTCAGCGAGCTGCTCAGCGAAGGGAGCCGGACCCGGATCAACGCCGTCCGGGGCCGGGATGAGTCGCTCCAGGCGGAATGGATCGACTTCAATGTCATCGACCCGATCCCGCCCGAGGCCATCGATTCGAGCCTCCGCCTGGCCGCCGCCTATGGCCGGGAAGGGGCGTTTAACCGGAGCGCCTTTATCCTCTGGCGGCTACATTCGGCCTTTCCCGACAGCCCCGGGATCGCGGCCCTCTTCGAATCGGTCCTCGAACGCTACACCCCGGACGGCCGATGGGCGGCCGACCCGACGGGCGGAGGCTCCCTGGCCGTTTCATACACCGGCGACTCGGAGGCCTACGTTTACGTCTTCCAGACGACGTCGGTCGGCGGCGATCTCCGGGCCGAGATGCGCTTCCCCGCGACCGCCGCCGTGCCCGGTTTCGGGGGGACCGGATTTTTTCCCGCCCGGGTGGCGCCTCCGGCGCTGATGCTCACCCAGGAAGCCGGGGTCCGGGTCCGGACCGATGACAAGCCGCTCTCCCCGGTGATCGAAACCCTTCCCGAGGGCCATCCGGTCTGGGTTCGGGAGGTCCGGGGCCGACGGTGCCGGGTGGAGGGAAAGACCGGCGTCAAGGGCTGGGTCCTGTGCCGAAAGCTCTCCGGTGACGCGGACGAGGGGGCCGCCCGTTCGGGAGATCTCCTGACCACGGTCCACCCCCATGAGGAGGCCGCAATTGACCTGGGCTGGGGGGTCGCCGCGGCCGGCCCTCTGCCCGACGGGGTTCTCCAGACGATCAGCGCCGGGGTGGAGCGGACGGTGGCCGAAGGCCGACACCCGTCGGCCGAATTCATTGCCGAGGGCCTGCCGCCGATTTGCGGCCCGGTCCTCGTCCGTCGCTTGCCGGCCGGCGGGAGCCCATCGGCCCCCTGACCATGACCGGCATTCGGTTTTCCAAAAGGCTCAAAATCATCACCGCGTTGGTCATGGCCATTGGATTCGCCGCCAATGGTTGCTTCGGCGTCGGGGCGACGCTCCTTCGGCGCGTCGAAAACAAGGCCATTGATTACCGGTTTCTCATCCGAGGGTCCCGGCCGGTGGGCCACCATACCCCCATCGCCATCGTCCTCATCGACAACCCGTCGGCCCTGGCCTATGGCTACCGGTCACCGACTCCCCGCCGACTGCTGGCTCAGCTCATTGAATCCCTCGACGCCAAGGGGGCCCGGGTCATCGGGATCGACGTTTTTCTCGACCGGTCTTACAACGCGGACGAGGACCGGGAGCTTGAGGCGGCGCTTTCGGCCGCCGGGCGGAAGGTGGTTCTGGTCTGTCAGCTAGAACCCGGCGACGGGGGCCGGGGCGGAGTCCTCGAGCGGTTCGCCCGCCACGCGCACCTCGGGTTTTCAGTCTCGCGGTCCGAGGGCGACGAGGCCCACCGCTGGGTTCACATGGGCCGTCAGGGCGATCGGGCGGCCTTTTCCCGAAAGATGTACGAGCTCTACACCGGCCGGCCCGCCCGCCTGCCGGACCGGGCCGCGACGGCCACGCCGCGGCGTGGCGACTGGACCCTGTTGAGCTTTCCCGGCCCCCCCTCCCGGTTGGAAGGCGACGCCCCTAATTTCCTCCTCTTCTCCGCCGCCGACGTCCCGTATCTCCCGGAAACCATCGTCCGGGATCGGATTTTCCTGATCGGATCGGGTATCGAGGACCTGGGGGATATCTTCCTGACCCCGTTCAGCACCCAGGACAACGGCTACCTTCCCATGTTCGGGGTGGAGCTCCAGGCCATTGCCCTGAGCATGTTTTTCAGCGACGACTTCATTCTCGCGCCAACCGACGCCGCTGTTTTTGGACTCTATTTAGTCCTGTTTTCGGCCGCCGCCGTGGCCTTCCTCTTTCTCCGGCCCCTCTGGGCGCTGCCGCTGCTCCCGGCGGCCATGGTCGGATGGGCGGGACTGTCCGTTTACGGGTTTACCGCCCACCGGCTCCTGCTGCCGGTGGCCTATCCGGTCGCCGTTCTGCTGATCATCTACATTCTCTGCCAGGGTCTGATTCGCTGGGTCGAGCTGCGCCAGTCCCGGTTCATGAAGCGGACCTTTTCCCACTACATCTCTCCGGAGCTGGTGGACCGGCTCGCGGATCGGCCCGAGGCGGCTTCCCTGGGCGGGGAAAAGCGGGAGCTGACCGTCTTTTTCTCCGACCTCCAGGGCTTTACCAGCATCTCCGAGAACCTTCAGGCGGACAAGCTGATGGGATTCCTCCACTGGTATTTCGAGGAGATGACGGCCATCCTTTTCGAGGAGCGGGGGACTCTCGACAAGTACATCGGCGACGCGGTGATGGCCTTTTTCGGAGCCCCCAACCCCCTGCCGGCCCATGCGGCTCATGCCTGCCGGGCCGCTCTGAGGATGCAGGACCGGCTTTCGGCCCTCAATCACGCTTCCAGCGGGACCGAAGGCTGGCTTCCGGTGACGGTCCGGATCGGGATCAACACCGATACCGTCTTTGTGGGCAACTCCGGGTCGAAAACCCGGTTCAACTATACGGTGATGGGCGATGGCGTCAACCTGGCGGCCCGGCTGGAAGGGGCCAACAAGCTTTTCGGCTCCCGGATTCTCGTGAGCGAGGCGACCCTGGCCGGGATCGCCTCGGCTCCGCTGACGGGGGACGATGCCGCGGCCTTTTTCACTCGCGAGCTGGGCCGGTTCGTGGTCAAGGGTAAGAAGAAGCCGGTTCCGGTCCACGAGCTGGTTGGTTTCGAGGATACGGTGACCGAAACCCAGCGCCGGCTCAAGGAAGCCTACGAGGCGGCCCTGAGCGACTTTTATGCCGGATCGTTTGATGCGGCCCGTCGGGCCTTTTCCCGGATTCACCAGACCTTTGACGACGGGGCCTCGGCGTTCATGCTCCAGCAGCTCGATCATGTCGATGCCTGTGGAGTGGATGATGCCTGGAACGGCCAGGTCATTCTGATGACAAAATAGAGGGGAAGTGGATGATGCGATACATGATCCGATGGGGGAGCGAAGGCCGGTGGCAATGGGTGGGGGCGATCCTGGTCACTTTTTTCCTGATGGCCGGGATGGGTGGACTCCGCGTTGCCCAAGCCGATCTTCCCGGGCCGGGCCGGTGCCCGCCTTCCCCGGCCCATCGGGCCGCCATTGACCGGGCCGAAGCGGCGCTCGCCACCCTGTCCGCCGATGATCCCGGCTATCTTCAAACCCTGATGGTCCTGGCTGACCGCTATACCGGCCTCGGGTTCCATGAGCGGGCAAGGGCGGTCCTGGCCGCCGGCCTGGAAGCCGGGGACGCCATTGCCGATAGTCGGGAGAGGGCACGGTTTCTGTCGGCCCTGGCGGATGTCCACCTTTCCCTGGGCCGACCGGCTGAGGCCCGCCGGATCGCCGAGCAGGCCGAGGATGCCGCCATCGTCGCCGACGACCCGGCTGTCATGGCGGCGGTCTTAAACGACCTGGGCAATGCCCTCCGCCAGTCGGGTGAGCCGGCGGCCGCCGGATGGGCCTATGCCGAAAGCCGGTATCTGATCGATACGGTCCCGGCCGGCGCCCATTGCGGGCGGGGACGCCCGCGCTCCCAGGGGCCTTCCCCCGGCCCTGATTTGAGGCTGCTGGCGGTCCGGGTTCGGCTCAACACCGCTCAACTGGAGCTCGATCGGGGCCACCGGGATCGAGCCCGGGCCGAGCTTTCAGCGGCCGCCGAAGCCACGCCATGGCGTGAGCTGCCCGCCATGCGTCAGACCGGCGAATCCCTGATCGCACTGGCCCAGCTCTCTCGGAAGATGGCCGAGTCATCCGCCCCCGCTGCCGCTGAATCCCTCCGGATTATAGCGGCGGACGCTTTGGCTGCCGCCGAGACGATTGCCGACCGCCTCGACGATCCCCGTCTGGCCGCCGGCGCCTGCGTATTGATCGGCCGGCTTCACGAGGATCGCGGGGAGATCGAGGCGGCCTTCCAGCGGGCCCGTCAGGCCCTCTTTCACGCCCAGCGGGGTCGATTCCCGGAGATCCGCTACCGGAGCCAGTGGCAGCTCGGCCGGCTCTATCGCCGCGTCGGCGATTTCGACCGGGCCACCAAGTGGTTTCGCGAGGCCACTGAGACCCTCAGCGGCGTCCGGGCGGAGCTGATGACCGATGCCCGCCGGGGGGATGCGGTCTTTGCCGATGAGGTCCGCCCGGTCTATCTGGGGCTGGCCCGGCTCCTGCTGGAGTCGGCGCGCCGGGCTGATTCCCCCGGACGGCGGGAGCAGCAGCTCATCGAGGCCCGGGACGTGATGGAAACTCTCAAGGCGGCGGAGCTGGAGAATTATTTCAAAGACGAGTGCGTCGCGGAGCTCCAGACCCAGCGGACCCGGCTCGACCGGGCCCCGGCCGGCACCGCCGTCCTCTACCCGATCATCTTTCCGGACACGACCGCGCTCCTGGTGACCCTGCCCGACGGAATCCGCCTGGTCTTCACCCCGGTGAGCGCCCACCGGATCAATACCGCGGTCCGACGCTTCCGCGCCTATCTCCAGTCCCCCGAAACCGGCAACCGCTACCACTTTTTCGCCAGGCGACTCCACGACTGGCTGATCCGGCCGGTGGCCCCGCTGCTGGCGGAAAACCGGGTTCGGACGCTCATTGTAGCCCCGGACGGGGCGCTCCGCCTCATCCCCTTTTCGGCCCTCCACGACGGGAATGGCTTTATTGCCGAGCGCTACGCCGTGGTGACCGTGCCGAGCATTACGTTGAGCGATCCTCAGCCGCTTGCCATCGCTGACACCCAGGCGCTCCTGGCCGGACTCACCGAGGCCCGGATGGGCTTTTCCCCCTTGCCGGCCGTTCATCGGGAGCTGTCGGCCATCCAATCGCTCATCGGCGGAACGATCCTCAAGGACGCGACTTACACTGAAGAAAACCTCCAAGCCGAGCTCCGGCGCCGGGCATTCGGCATCGTGCACCTGGCCACCCACGGCGAGTTCGGGGGCACGGCCGCCGACACCTTTCTCCTCACCTCGGCGGGGAGGCTCACCATGGACCGCCTGGAGGAGCTCATCGGGCTGGGCCGGTTCCGGGAGCAGCCCCTCGCCCTGCTCACCCTGAGCGCCTGTCAAACTGCCTTGGGCGCAAGAGGCGAAAAAGGCGATGAGCGGGCCGCTTTGGGCCTGGCCGGGGTGGCGGTCAAGGCCGGGGCCCGGAGCGCCGTCGCAACCCTTTGGTCCGTGGACGACGAGGCCACCGCGACGGCCGTCCAGATTTTCTACAAGCGGCTCAAAGCCGGGGACGCCACCCGAGCCGAGGCCCTCCAGGCCGCCCAGGTGGCGCTCATCAACCGCGGTCAATACCGCCATCCGGCCTTCTGGGCACCCTTTCTCCTCATCGGGAGCTGGATGTAGGGGAGATTTCGCGGGGTAGGGGAGAGCTATTCATTGACGGGAATCCGGAAAGGGCGATCATGTTGACATCGGTATGCGTATTTTGCGGGTCGAGTCCCGGTCGGTCC
>CAYNGG010000002.1:0-33205 GCA_964396575.1 uncultured Desulfobacteraceae bacterium
CAACCTGACCCTTATACCCCCGCTGCCATGGACTGTCAAGATGTTTTTTCAAAAAGGATCCGATGATATCGTTTTTTTCCCGCCCTAAGAAGTAATTCCCCTTTTTTCAAATCCTTATCCGACAGCCGGTCGTCCAGTGACTCCAAGCGCCTGCCGTTGACATAGGCCCCCCCTTGCTCAATGAGCCGTCGTGCCGCTCCGCCGGACGCAGCCAGGCCGGTCTCCTGGAAAAGCTTGAACAGAGCGACACCTTCCTTGATGCGGGCCATTGGCATGGTCGATGACGGCACGGAATCCTCCGCAAGTCCGCCCGTGGCGTCATGAGCCTGGCTTGATGGCAGAATATCCGCCTTGATCCGCCGTTCCCCGAACATGCTGGCGGCGGCCCGATGGGCCTGGTCGGCGGCATCCGCCCCATGGGCCAGCCGGGTCGCCTCAAATGCCAGGACCGTCTTGGCGGCATTCAGATCAACGCCGGTCAAGGATTCGGTCCGCCGGATCTCATCCATGGGCAAAAAGGTATAGAGTGCCAGAAACCGTCTCACGTCCCGATCATCCGTATTGATCCAGTATTGATAGTAATCATATGGAGATGTTCGCTCCCTGTCGAGCCAGACCGCCCCCTGAGCCGTCTTGCCCATTTTGGCCCCCCCGCTGGTGGTAATCAGGGGGAATGTAGCGCCAAAGCTTGACTCGCCGCGCACTCGGCGGATCAGGTCAATTCCGGCGACAATGTTTCCCCATTGGTCGCTGCCCCCCATCTGAAGACGGCACCCATACTGGTCGAATAGCTTCAAGAAGTCATAGGCTTGGAGTACCTGATAGTTGAACTCGATGAAGCTGAGCCCCTCCTCGGAATCGAGCCGCATCCGATAGCTTTCCGCCTTGATCATCCGGTTGACACTGAAATATCGTCCGATATCTCTCAGAAAGGGAATATATTCAAGTGACAACAGCCAGTCCGCATTGTTGACCATAATGGCCCGGCCGTCCGAAAAATCAATAAAATTAGAGAGCTGCTCCTTTATTCCAGCGGCATTTTCATCCACGATGGCCGGCGTGAGCATCTGGCGCATTTCAGTCTTTCCGGAAGGATCTCCCACCAGCCCCGTGCCGCCCCCGACCAAGGCAATGGGTCGATGCCCGCATCGTTGGAGGTTCGCAAGCGCCATAATGGGCACGAGATTGCCGATGTGCAGACTTGAAGCGGTCGGATCAAACCCGATGTAGGCGGATACGGATTCGCCGGCTACGTAGGCCTTTAGCTCCTGATCATGCGTGGTCTGGTCGATGAACCCCCGTTCATCTAACACGTCGATGACATTCATAAAACGCCTTTCCTATTTGTTGGCATATTCCACTGCCCGGGTCTCCCGGATCACCATTACCTTAATCTGCCCCGGAAATGTCAGAGACTCTTCAATTTTTCTGGCGATATCCCGGCTGAGCAGAACCGTTTCCTCATCCGAAACGATTGCGCTTTCCACCATCACCCGCATCTCCCGGCCAGCCTGAATAGCATAGGAGCTGGTCACCCCCGTGAACGCATTGGCGATCTTCTCCAGATCATCCAATCGCTTGATGTAATTCTCCAGGAGCTCTTTGCGAGCCCCCGGCCGAGCCCCGGACAATCCGTCGGCGGCCTGAACCAGCAGGTCATATACGGAGGATGGGGGGACATCTTCATGATGAGCAGCAATAGCCTGAACCACTTTGGGGGATTCCCCGTGCTTTTTGGCCAGCTTCGATCCGATCAGCGCGTGGGTCCCTTCCATTTCGTGATCCACCGCTTTGCCAATGTCGTGTAACAGGCCCATCCGGCGAGCGAGCTTCTGGTTCAATCCCAGCTCCGATGCCATAATCCCGCACAGGAACCCGACCTCAACCGAATGTTGAAGGACATTCTGGGCATAGCTCGTCCGAAATTTCAGCCGGCCGATGTACTTGATCAGCTCGCTGTGTATTCCGTGGACGCCGAGATCAAAGGCCGCTTGCTCCCCGGCCTCTTTAATGACCCCTTCTACTTCACTGCTCACCTTTTTGACCACGTCCTCAATTCGAGCCGGATGAATCCGGCCATCGGATATGAGCCGCATGAGAGAGAGTCGGGCCACTTCCCGCCGAACCGGGTTAAAGCCGGACAGGATGACCGCTTCTGGCGTATCGTCGATAATCAGGTCAATTCCCGTGGATGCTTCCAGCGCCCGGATATTTCTGCCTTCTCTCCCGATGATCCGCCCCTTCATCTCGTCATTGGGAAGCTGGACCACCGATACCGTCCGCTCGGCAACGAAGTCACCGGCGTATCGCTGAATCGCCGTGGCCATGATTTCCTTGGACTTCTTGTCCGCCTCTTCCTTGGCCTCATTTTCAATCCGCTTGATCATCTTGGCGCCTTCATACCTGGCCTCGTTTTCCATGGCCCGGATCAAAAGCTCCTTGGCCTGCTCCGCGGTCAGACCGGATATGGTTTCCAACTGATGCTTCTGCTCCTCAATCAGCTCGTTATAGCGAAGCTCGTACTGCTCGATCTCGCCTTCCCGTTTGTTGAGTTTTTTTTCCTTTCTAGCGATGTCCCGATCCCGTCGCTCGATCTGCTCCAGCTTCCGATCGAGGTTTTCTTCCTTCTGAATCAGGCGGCGCTCCTGCTTTTTTAGCTCGGCCTTGGAATCGCGGGTTTCGGCATCGAACTCGCTTTTCATTTTGAAAAGCCTGTCCTTGGCCTCCAACTTGGCTTCCTTGAGCAGGGTATCGGCCCGACGGGTGGCATCATCCACAATCTTGGTGGCTTGCTCTTCGGCCATCCGGACCTTCTGGGTAGCGACCACCCCTTTGATCCAAAAGGCGACTGCGAATCCCACCCCAAGCCCAAGCAGGCCTAATATCACGCTATATTCATTCATGCCCGATCTCCTTCGATCTTGAGGGAATGTTTGTCCCCACCGCCAGAGAGCCGACCGCGGATAGAACGCTCCGTCGTCAGAAAACCGCTCCCCAAGGGATGTCTTTGGGGCCGCCGCTGCCATTTTTGGGAAGGACACCGTCGACCTCTTAGCGGATAGGTACCAATCTTGAACGATCTTAAGGTTGGGTGATCGTTGGCGGGATGATCCAGTTACGTGTCAATGCCTCAGCGGCCAGGCACCGCCGAAAGGCGGGCATCGACATATTTCAGGCAGATGGCCAGCAGGATGGCGAGGAGTCTGAAAACCCCCACCTAAGTGCCGTGTTGGTAAGGCCTTTGAACCTATCGTTCAAAGTGGGCGCCCTATCGCCTCTTTAGGCTTTCCTGTACGCGCAGGACCTGCACACCGAGACAAGTGAGGGCTCCCGGGTGATTTGGTGTTGGGACAAAGCGCATCTTCCAATCACGAACACGGCAGGGGTTTTGATTATATGACTCGATCTTTTGTTCCGATCATCGCGATGACCCGTTTGAGGGTCGGGTAACGAGATCGGCTCGATACTGAATAACGCGACGGACGCGGTTTCTTCCGGACAAGTTAGTTTCCCTTTACCTCGAATACCCCGGAGCATCCCCTCGCAAGCGGCTTTTCCTCTTCTGAAAAGGTCTCCCAACAGGTGGTCAGCTCCGGGGCTTATCGCCCTTTCCAGATTGTCCCCCCTGATGGTCCAAGCAACAGCCATACACCAGACACATCCCAAGGCAAGCCGCCCTCTCAGACAATCCAAGGCACTCCGATGCATCTGAAGGATTCCGATTAAAAAGGATGCCATATGAATTCCGGTACAGTCATATTGCGTAAGCTCGAAAAGACCCGTAAGTCGTCCCCGCGATCATCTACCCCTCGGCACCGCTTGATAAGGCCCGATGGCGTGCCGGTATCACCGCCGGCCTGGTTTGATGAGTAATATTGGAAGCAAACAGAAAAGTCATCATCCGGTGCCCGCGTCATCCGTATCTTAAGCTCCTGCTTGAGCTACTCAACCGCATTGATCTGTTGCTATATCATATCGTTAACGTCATGCAACCTTCGATCAGCGGCTCGACTGCCTTCAGCGGTTGAATCATCATGGTCATTAAAGCCCATAGTATCACCGCAACACTTCTTTTGTTTTTATATAACCGCTCAGTCCACAAAAAGTCAAGCGATTTCCGCGGATTCACTCAGGATCGATGTCACTCGGGCAAGGTCGTCCAGGGTGTTGACACCCTTCAGCTCTTTTTCATCTTCGCTGATTAGGGCTCCAACCCGTAAACCATTTCCGTGGGCAATGCCCACAATGTCGGTCAAATATAGCTCTCCTTGAACATTATCCGCCCGCAGCGGGCTGAGGCACTGCTCCAATACTTGCCGCTTTACACAATATATGCCGGAGTTTACCGTGTTGATCCGACGTTGGGTCGGTGTTGCGTCAGCCTCTTCGATAATTCCGACAACCCCACCGTCCCCATCCTGAAGGACCCGGCCGTATCCGCTGGGCTCAACCAACTTCACCGCCACCATCGAAACATCTCGGTTCAACTTCACATGGTCGTCGATCAGGGCGGTGATGGTGTCGGTTGTGATCAGTGGCACATCGCCACAAAGAATCACCACCTGCTCGGCTTCCGGAGGCAGAGCAGGCAGGGCACATTGGACGGCATGTCCCGTTCCACGCTGTTCCGGCTGGATGGCAAAAAGCGCCTCGAATTCCCGGCTGACCAGATCCCGCACCTGATCGGCCTGATGCCCGACAACCAGGACTACATCCGCACCAGCGACTTTTGATGCCGTTTCAACCACATACAGGATCATCGGCTTGCCGGCGATCTCGTGGAGCACCTTAGCCTTGCTTGATTTCATCCGAGTCCCCAGGCCCGCGGCCAGAATTACCACGGCCACGTTTTCCCGTCGGGATTGTTCTATGCGCATGGCGCAATCCCCTCTGTCGATCTGACGAAAACGGGCAGTCCGGCAACTGCCCGACTGCCCGTTGTTATCATGGGATGTCAAATAGTTAAATTATGCGGAATGCCGTTGAAGTGACCACGGCACCGAATTATCTCCGGCTTTCCGCCACTCTCAACCTTTGGAGGGCTCTTTCCAACGCCGCCTTGGCCCGGATGAAATCGATGTCTTGCACTTTTTCATCCAGCCGCTTCTGAGCCCGCTCCAGGGCGGATTTGGCGCGCTCAACGTCGATGTCACGCCTTCGCTCAGCCGATTCCGCCAGCACGGTGACCTTTTTCGGCAAGGCTTCAGTGAAACCGCCGCTTACAAAGACCACTCGCTCAGCCCCGCTGGTATCCCGGTATCGGATATTTCCCAGCTTGAGCGTCGTCAGAAAGGGGGTGTGACCGATAAGGACGCCGAACTCTCCCTCCGAACCGGGGGCCACCACGATTTGGACATCCTCTTTGACGACCTCCTTCTCCGGCGTCACAATTTCTAATCTTATGTTTTCAGCCATCATCTTCCCCCGTCAAATTATTTCTCGTCGGCCATCTGCTTGGCCTTCTCAACCGCCTCTTCGATGGTGCCGACCATATAGAATGCCCGCTCGGGCAGATCGTCATGCTTTCCGTCAACGATCTCCTTGAACCCCCGGATGGTATCCTCAATCTTGACATATTTCCCGGACATTCCCGTAAAGGTCTCCGCCACGTGGAACGGCTGAGAAAGGAATCGTTGAATCCGCCGGGCTCGGGCCACCGTCATCTTGTCCTCGTCGGAGAGCTCCTCCATACCGAGAATAGCGATGATATCCTGAAGCTCCTTGTACTTCTGAAGGATCTGCTGGACGGTTCGAGCCGTCTGATAATGCTCCTCTCCGATGAAGTTGGCGTCGAGGATGCGTGAGGTGGAATCGAGCGGGTCCACCGCCGGATAGATGCCGAGCTCGGCGATCTGCCGGGAAAGCACCACGGTACCGTCCAAGTGGGCAAAGGTAGTAGCCGGCGCCGGGTCGGTAAGGTCGTCCGCGGGCACATAAACACACTGAACGGCGGTAATGGACCCCTTGTCGGTTGAGGTAATCCGCTCTTGGAGCTCGCCCAAGTCAACGGCCAAGGTAGGCTGATAGCCCACCGCGGAAGGCATCCGGCCGAGCAATGAGGAGACTTCCTGGCCGGCCTGGGTAAACCGGAAGATGTTGTCGATGAAGATGAGCACGTCCTGTCCCTCTTCATCCCGGAAATATTCCGCGGCGGTCAAGGCGGACAGGGCGACCCGGGCTCGAGCACCAGGCGGCTCGGTCATCTGACCATAAATCAGTGCCGCCTTGGGAAGAACCCCGGACTCCTTCATTTCGTGATAGAGGTCATTCCCCTCACGGGTCCGCTCTCCCACCCCGGCGAAAACCGAGATGCCGCCGTGCTGCATGGCGATGTTGTGGACCATCTCCATCATAATAACGGTTTTGCCCACACCGGCGCCGCCGAACATCCCCATCTTCCCGCCCCGGGGAAAGGGCACCAGGAGATCGATCACCTTGACCCCGGTTTCCAGGACCCGGACCGTGGTGTCCTGCTCGGTAAAACTGGGAGCCTGCCGATGAATGGGCATCATCTTCTCCTGGCTCACCGGGCCGAGACCGTCCACCGGCCGCCCGACCACATTGAGTACCCGGCCCAGGCCGGCTTCTCCCACCGGCATCATGATCGGTTTGCCCGTGTCCTTGACCTTGGCACCCCGGACCAGACCGTCGGTGACATCCATGGCAATGGTCCGGACCACATTGTCCCCCAGGTGCTGAGCGACCTCGATCACCAGGTTATCCTCTTCATCATTGATCGCCGGGTTGGTCAACAAAAGCGCCGTATAAATGGTCGGCAGCTTCCCCTGCTCAAACTCCACGTCCACAACAGGTCCCAGGACCTGAGTTATTACACCAATATTTTCAGCCATCTAAAGACCTCCTGACTACTCGGTAGGTTTTTGCCCCTTATCCCTTGAGCGCCTCGGCACCGCCGACGATGTCCATCAATTCTCCGGTAATGGCCGCCTGACGCGCTTTGTTGTATATCAAGGTTAAGCTTTCGATCATATCGTTACACGCCTTGGTGGCGTTGTCCATGGCCATCATCCGGGCGGCGTGCTCGCTAGTCGACGTTTTCAGAAGCGCGCTGAAGAGCTGCACGTACACATTTCGGGGAAGCATATCGCCAAGCAGCTCCTCGGCGGAGGGCTCGCAGATATGTTCCGGCAGGTATTCTTCCGGTTCCGCCGCCTCGGCTTCCGCTTCTTCCGTCTCAATCGGGGGAATGGGCAGAAGCTGTTTCAAGACCGGTACCTGTCGAGCCATGGACTGAAACTCCGCGTAAACCAGCCAGACCTCGTCATACGTTCCGTCAAGGAACTTCTGAATGAGCTTATTGCCGGACAGCGACGCCACATGGAACTCGAACTTACTCCCGACCACGCCGATATATTCATCGACTCGGGTCAGCCCATACTTGCGGCAATAGTCGCGCCCTTTCTTTCCGAAGTTGGTGAAAGAGACCTCGACCCCATCAGCCCGCCGCTCTTTCATCAATCTTTCGGCTCGACCAATCAAGTTTGAGTTGAATCCGCCGCACAACCCCCGATCGGAGGTGCACAGCACAATGTGCGACGTCCGAACTGTATCCCGGGGGATCAACAGCGGACTTGCCTCGTCAGAGGCCCTCCCGGCCAGACTTCCCAAGACTTCCGCGAACTTGTCGGCATACGGGCGAAAGCCTTCCATACCCGACTGAGCGCCCCGAAGCCTCGAGGCCGCCACCATGTTCATGGCCTTGGTGATCTGCTTCGTCTTTTTGACCGCACTGATTTTCGTCTCGACGTCCTTTAACGTTGCCATACAATTTCAGCCCTCTCTATTGGACAGTCTCCTTGAACTCCTCGTCAAACTCGTTCAAAGCCTTGGTCATCAGTTGGTCGAGGTCGTCGTCGATCGCCTGCTTCTCCTTGAGGGTCGTAAAAAGCTGGGGATATCGACCCTCGATGAAGCGATAGAGCTCGGCCTCGAATTGGCCCAGTACGTCGGTGCCGTACTTGTCGAGAAAGCCTCGGGCCCCCGCGAACAGAATGGTGACCTGCTTTTCCATGGGTAGCGGCTGATACTGGGGCTGTTTGAGAATCTCCACCAGTCGCGCACCCCGGGTGAGCTGCCGCTGAGTGGCCTTGTCCAGATCTGAACCGAAGGCGGCGAAGGCCTCAAGCTCACGGTACTGGGCAAGATCGAGACGAAGGGTACCGGCCACCTGCTTCATCGCCTTCACCTGTGCCGCGCCGCCCACTCGGGAAACCGACAGACCGACGTTAATGGCGGGGCGGACGCCGGCAAAAAAGAGGCCGGGCTCGAGGTAAATCTGGCCATCGGTAATGGAGATCACGTTGGTGGGGATGTAAGCGGAGACGTCACCGGCCTGGGTTTCAATGATTGGCAGGGCCGTCAGGGACCCGGCGCCAAGCTCGTCATTGAGCTTAGCGGCCCGTTCCAGAAGGCGGGAATGGTTGTAGAAGATGTCACCGGGGTAAGCTTCCCGGCCCGGTGGCCGTCTCAGCAGCAGGGAGACCTGCCGATAGGCGGCCGCCTGCTTGGAAAGGTCGTCGTAGATGATCAGAGCATGCTGGCCCCGATCCCGGAAATACTCGCCCATGGCACAGCCGGCATACGGAGCGACATACTGCTGGGTCGCCGGATCCGAGGCACAAGCGGAAACCACGGTGGTGTATTCCATGGCACCGTGCTTTTCCAGGACTGAAACTACCTGAGCCACCGTGGACTTCTTCTGCCCACAGGCCACATAGATACAATAGATTTCCGTATCTTTCTGAGCCAGGATGGCGTCGATGGCGACCGCGGTTTTTCCGATCTGCCGGTCGCCAATGATCAGCTCCCGCTGGCCGCGGCCAACTGGTGTCATGGCGTCAATGGCCTTGAGACCCGTGTAGCAGGGCTCATGGACACTCTTCCGGGCGATGACGCCCGGCGCCACCATCTCCACCCGCCGATACTCATCGGTTTCGATGGGGCCCTTGCCGTCAATGGGCTCGCCCACGGCGGTCAAGACCCGGCCGAGGACGGCTTCGCCCACGGGTACCTGAGCAATCCGCCCGGTCCGCTTGACGATGTCGCCTTCCTTGATATGGACGTCTTCGCCCATAATAGCGACACCCACATTGTCCTCTTCCAGGTTCAGCGCCAGCCCGAGAATCCCGCCGGGAAACTCCACCAGCTCGAGGGCCATCACCTGCTCGAGACCGTAAACACGGGCAATGCCGTCACCCACCGACAGGACCACTCCGGTTTCGCTCAGCTCGACCTTCTTGTCATAGTCCGTGATCTGCTCTTTGATTATCTGACTGATTTCTTCGGCTCTTAGTTCCATTAGGCACTCTCACCCCTTTTTAAAGATTCTCTCATATTGAACAATTGTGTTTTCACACTACCATCCAACACAAGGTCCCCTATTTTCGTCACGATCCCCCCGATGAGGGAAGGATCCTGATCCACATCCAGGACAACATCCTTGCCGGTCCGTTTGGACAACGCTTCCCGGATCCGCTCCACGGTTTCCTCGGGCAGCTCGGTCGCCGAAACCAGGCTGGCCCGGGCGACCCCTTTCAGATCATCGGCCAGCTTCTGATAGTACTCATTGATGCTGCCCAAAAATCCAATCCGCCCCTTATCGAAAAGGAGCTTCAGAAAGGACTCCATCACGCTCGACAGCTCCAGCATATCGATGACGGCGCTCAGGACTCTTTTCCGGCCTTCACCTGCGTGGAGGGGATTGGTCACGGCCTGCTCAAGCTCCCGATTATCGGCCATGAGCTTGGCGACCCCATCGAGCTCTTCCCGATAGGTTTCCGCCTGTCCGTCCGCCTTGCCGATCAGCAGAAGTGCCTTGGCATATCGCCTTGCGATCGCTAAGTTTCTCATTAGGCTACCACCTTCTTCAAGTATTCATCCACCAGTCGCTCCTGATCATCCTCCGTGATCCGATCCCGAATGATCTGCTCGGCCTTTTCGAGGGCCTTTTCCAGGACATCTTCCTGGAGATGCTTCCGGGCCTGCTCGAACTCATTGTCGATGTTCCGGCGGGCCTGCTCCTCGAGCTTCTCGGCGGCGGACTCGGCTTCCTGGATGATCCGGGCTCGGGCATCTTTGCCCTGCTGGATGTATTCATCGACGATCCGCTGGGACTCCTCGTCCAGCCTGGCCAGGCGCTGGGTGTACTGAGCCAGCTCTTCTTCCGCCGCCCGCTTTTTGGCCTCAAGCTCATCGAGCTGATCCTTAATGCCCCGAATTCGGCTATCCAGGGCCTGAGCCACGGGTTTGCGCAAGAGGAAAAAGAGTGCAATAGCCAGGACGGAGAAGTTCATTACCCGGTAAGTATCCGTCGCTCCCCATCCTTTCGGCTCGTCCGCGCCATGTTCACCGCCTCCGGCCGCCCATACGCCGCTTCCGACGAGGGTAAACAGCAGAAGGGTCATCGCCGCCACCGCCACCGTCCACCGGAAGCCCGTTGCACGGTGCCCGTGTCTTCGGCCTGTCAAACGCATTTCCATCAAACCGTCCTCCCCAGAATTTTATGACCGATATCCCTGGCAAAGGCATCGACTTCCCGCATCAGCGTCGATCTCACCGACTCCGCCTCCCGGGCAACGTTTTCCCGGACCTTTGCCAGCTCTTCCTGCGCTTTGGCATTGATCTTGCCAATAATTTCCTTTTCCTCGGCCTCTGCTTCCTGTAACAGGGCCTCTTTCTCCTTGAGCCCCCGGGTCCGGGCGGACTTAATCCCCTCGGCGAATTCCGCTTCCTTTTCCCGGGCGGTAGTATGAAACTTCTCGATGTTTTCTTCCAGTCCGGCCACTCGCTTGCCCCGCTTCCGAAGCATCTCCCGGACGGGCCGATACAACACGATGTTCATAATCCATATCAGCAAAATGAAATTGATGATCTGTATGATGAGAGATCTGTCAACCGATACCATTACTCACCTCCACCCGTGTGTAATACTTAAAAGTTTAAAAGAGTTATACTGCCCGCCTTCCGGTAATTCCATCCCCGGCAAAAATTTGAGGGTATGTAACATTAGGGATTATAATTTGTCAAAGGTTTTTTGAAAAATCCCGCTCTACGGTGTCAGCTCCCCGTGCCGGGGGCTCCTGTTCTCGATCGCCGGTCGCTCCCCCTTTCTTCATTCCACAGTTTCCATCGAAACGGGCACCGGGATCAATGGAGATCACCGGGCCCCAAAGCTCCCCCGTCATCCGCGCTGACCGTAGAATCTCGATCTTCTCCGTAGCCTCGATGGTTCCGGTCACCTCACCCATGACAACGGCCCGGCCCACCCGCACATCCGCCTCGATCACCCCCCGGTCCCCCACAATCACCGTTCCCTCTTCGCTCTCGATCCGCCCCCGGACGTGCCCGTCCACCCGGATGATCCCTTTAAACCGGAGGGTCCCCTCAATATGGATTCCCGGACCGACCACGCCGGAGACCCCGCCGTGTCTTTTCCGTCCAAATCGGATCATTCCACCACGAACCGTCGCATACTGACGTTCAACAGAATGCTCATGCACAAAATAATGGTGATGGTCGATGATCCGCCATAGCTGATAAACGGGAGGGGCATTCCCACCACCGGCATCAGCCCCATGACCATGGCGATGTTGATCATCGTCTGCCAGAAAATAACTGATGTGGCCCCCACGCAGAGAATGATGCCGAAAGCGTCCCGACATCCATAGGCGACGTTGAGTCCCCAGAGGATGACCAGCAGCAGGGCCATGATGAGCGCCGCCGCCCCGATGAATCCCATCTCCTCGGCCCAGACGGAAAAGATGAAATCGGTATGCTGCTCCGGAAGAAAGGAAAGCGAGCTTTGGGTTCCCTTGAACAGCCCTTTGCCGGTGGCCATGCCCGATCCGATGGCGATCTTCGACTGGATAATGTGATACCCGGCACCGAGGGGATCACGGTCCGGGTCCAGAAAGGTCAGGATTCGACGGCGCTGATAGTCCTTAAGCAGTCCCCACACCATCGGCACCGCCACCACCCCGGCCACGACAATCGAAATCATTGTCTTACGCTCTATCTTGACAAAGGCCGTCATCGACGCGGCAATGAGCACCATCAGAAGACCGGTCCCCAGATCCGGCTGATTGATGATGAGACCGAATGGAACGGCCACCAGGATGGCCGGCCGGAACAAGTCCCGAGGCGTCAGCCCTCTCATGTCTAAATTCCGAGAATAGCACCGGGCCAGCACCACCACCATCCCCACCTTGATCAGCTCGGAAGGCTGGACCGAAACGGATCCCAGGGCCAACCAACGTCTGGAGCCGCCGACGTACTTGCCGTAAAAAAGCACCGCGATCAGCAAAACGATGCAGACCGCCCAGACGAGGTAAGCCCATCGGTCCAGCAGCCGGTAGTCGAAAAAGAACGTCACCATCATGAGGGTCAGGCCGACGCCGTACCAGACCATCTGTTTGTAATAGGCCATGATCTGGGGGTCCGACTCCCCCGCCGTGACGGCGCTGTAAAGAGTCAGCAGGCCGGCTCCCACCAGTGTCAGCATAAGTCCCAGGAAGCCCCAGTTGAAGCATTCCAGCAGTCGCCTGTCGAACATCGATGCTCCTTTTTTCCTCGAATGCCCTTACGGGGTCAGGTAGTGCCGAATCAGCTCGCGGGCGATGGGGGCCGCCGCCCCTGATCCGTGCTCACCATGCTCGACCATCACCGCCACGGCGATCCGGGGATCTTCCGACGGGGCATACGCGACAAACCAGGCATGGTCCCGCAGATGAGCCGGGAGCGGCACCTCGCGCTCGGGTTCTCCCCGACGACGCCCCACCACCTGTCCGGTACCGGTTTTGCCGGCCACCGAAATGTCCTTCAGGCGGGAGCTCCGAGCGGTCCCGCCGACCTTGTTTACCACCTGCCAGAGTCCGTCCTGAATGATCTCCAGGTTTTCTTCCGATACCGGCAAGCGATGCGGGGCCTGATCCGGTTTAAAGGCGTCTTTTCCTGGATGCTCCCCTTCGTCGGCGGGGTCGATTCGACCAACGATGGTGGGTTGATGGAGCGCTCCGCCGTTTGCCACCGCCGCCGTGAGGACGAGCATCTGCAAAGGCGTGGTGAGGTCATATCCCTGCCCGATGGCCACCGGCAGGGTCTCGCCACCCATCCAGGGCTCCCCGAACCGCCGCCGTTTCCACTCGGATGTGGGTACCAGCCCGGCGGCTTCGCGGTCGAGCGCAATGCCGGTGGGGCGGCCCAGGCCGCATCGCCGGGCATATTCCGCGATCCGGTCAACTCCGAGCTTCTGACCCACGTTATAAAAAAAGACATCGCAGGATTCGGCCAGGGCCTGACGAACATTGACATGCCCGTGTCCCCCGCGCTTCCAGCAGCGAAAGACCCGGTTTCCCAATCGATAGAATCCCGGGCAATAAAAACGGGTGGTTTCGTCGATAACCCCTTCTTCCAGGCCGGCCATGGCGGTAACGATCTTGTACGTGGATGCCGGGGGGTATTCTCCTTGAACGACCTTGTTCTCCATGGGGCGGAAAGGGTCGCCCACCAGATCCCGCCACCGGCTCCGGGAGAGTCCGGATACAAAGTGGTTGGGATCGAAGGCCGGCGAGCTGGCCAGCGCCAGAATCTGGCCATTGGCCGGGTCCATGGCCACGGCGGCGGCGGCCACGCCGCTGATCAGGATCTCCGCCTTGCGCTGGAGGGCGTGGTCGATGGTCAGGTACAGATTCAGACCGGGCTCGGCGGGGACCTCCTTCAGCACCCGGACCACCTGGCCGGTGGCATCGACTTCCACCTGCCGCCCCCCCGACCGGCCCCTTAGAATCGGCTCGGCGGACTTTTCGATGCCGAACTTGCCCACCAGATCCCCCGGCCGACAGCCTTCATGAGCCGTCTCGTCGGCCAGCTCAGCCTCGGAGATCTCCCCTAAATACCCGATTAAATGGGCCGCGCTGTCGCCATAAATGTAATGCCGCCGGGGCTCTGCCCGGATCATGACGCCGGGCAGCTTATACCGGCCCACCTCGATGGCCGCCAGGTCATCCCGGTCGATGTCCTCCTTCAACAAAACCGGCTGGTAGGCGGCCAGCCGCCCGTTTTTATCGACAGCTTCCTGAAGGTCCTCGACCGGCTCGTCAAGATAACCGGCGAGCTTGATGAGAGTAGCCCGCAACGGTTGAGCGTCCCTCGGCACGATATAAAGATTGTAGGAGGGACGGTTGTCCACCAGGAGCCGCGCGTTGCGGTCATAGATCAACCCCCGGGAGGGGGGGATGGTCTGGAGTCGAATGCAGTTGTGCTCTGAGAGCCGCCGATACTCGGACCCGGAGATGATCTGAAGATGATACAGGCGCATGAGCAGCACCGAAAACACGGCCGACGCCACGATCATACAGCCGATCAGCCGCCGCTTGAGCCATTCCCGATCCGCCGATTTGAGATAAACCCTCACACTCCGCTTCCGCCGTCATCCACCTCAGCTCCGGTTATCACCGACATCCATCGAATCCATTGTCCGTGCAGCAGGCGGACGGCCGACATGATGAATGGCGCGGTCAGGGGGGCCGCGATCAGGTGAGCACCGACGGTTTTCAGCACCTCGATCTCGGGACCTTCTCCGGACTTTCCCCACATCAGGCCCAAGGCCATCCCCCCCTGGACGGCGGCCGCCGCAAACGCCATAGCGGCCAGAAAGAGTCGGTTGCCCACTTGAAAGGCCCCGCGAAACAGATACCCGGCGGCAAACAACCCCAGATAGGTCAATCCGTGCATGCCGAATGGAGCGGCCGACAAGGAATCCATCAATCCACCAGCCAGGATAACGCCCGGCGCGGCCTCCACCGTTGGCCGAAAGACGACGAGGTAGAGAACCAGAGGGATAAAAAGATCGTAACACTCCCCGTATCCGGCTAAGAACGGAAGCACGGTAGTTTTCACGAGGACCAGAAAGATGCCGACGGCGATGTAAAAACCGAATGTCATCGCCCGCCATATCCGGCGCCCCCCAAGGGATCGAGGACGACCAGTAACTCCTCAAGGGTTTCGAAATCCACCGCCGGCACCACCACGACCTCCTGAAAAATCCCGGTGTTTTTAGGAGTCACATCATGGACACGGCCCACCCGCAATCCCTTGGGAAATACGCCGTCGAGCCCGGACGAGATGACCACCGCGCCTTTGAGGATCTTATGTTTGCGCTGGACGTAATCCAGAATAAGCCGGTCCGTGGACCGCCCCCGGACGATCCCTCGGACCCGGCTGTTTTGAAGCAGGGCATCCACCGAGCTTTTGGGATCAATGATCAATAAAACGCCGGCGTAATGGGCCGACGCGCTGGTTACCACCCCGACCACCCCTTCCGGGACCACCACCGGCAATCCCTCCACCACGCCCTCCGACATTCCCTTGTCTATGGTCACGCTCTTGACCCAGGGAGCGGGATCCTTGGCGATGATCTCAGCGGGTACCAAGCGGCTGGGACTCTCCGTTTGAAAGGCTAAGAGTCGGCGGAGCCGATCATTGGCCAGCTCGGCCTCCCGGCAGGCATGAGCAGCTTGCCGGGCCTCGCTCAGGGCATCTTGAAGCTCCTGGTTTTGTTGGGCCACCGACACCATCCAGAAGTAATGCCGCCAGATATCTCCGAGAAACCGGATGGAGTGGGCCGTGATTTCCTGAAACGGCCCGGTCAGGGCGATAGTCAGCGGTACGGGGCGGCCGCTTGTCGTGGGGGTCACGCTTTCGATGGAAAAGACCACCACGTTGGCAATGATCAAGACAACCACGCATCCCACGATCACCCGTTGTTTGGTGAGCATGGTGTTTAGGTGATGACCACCTGCTTGAGAATCTCGATGCTGTCAAGAGCCTTGCCGGAGCCAAGGGCCACGGTGGTCAGGGGCTCCTCGGTTACGGTGATGGGCAACCCGGTCTCCTCTCTGAGCAGCTTGTCGAGATTGAGCAACTGTCCCCCCCCGCCAGTGAGCACGATCCCCCTGTCCACAATGTCCGCCGACAGCTCGGGAGGGGTTTGCTCGAGGGCGATCTTGACGGTTTCGATGATGGCCTCGATCTGCTCGGATATGGCGGTTCGGACCTCCTCGGTGTCGATGGTGAGGATTTTCGGAATGCCGGAAACCAGATCCCGCCCCTTGACTTCGATGGTCTCCAGCTTGTCGGGATCGGGATAGGCATTGCCGATGGTGGTCTTGATGATCTCGGCCGTGCGCTCGCCGATCAGGAGATTGTATTTGCGCTTGATGTGCTGGATGATGGCCGCGTCCATCTTGTCGCCAGCCACCCGGATCGACCGGCTGTAAACAATCCCGGCCAGAGAGATGACCGCCACCTCGGTGGTGCCCCCGCCGATGTCCACCACCATGTTACAGGTGGGCTCGGTGATGGGCAGACCGGCACCGATGGCGGCCGCCATCGGCTCCTCGATGAGGAACACCTCCCGGGCGCCCGCCGATTCCGCCGACTCCCGGACGGCCCGCTTTTCCACCTGAGTGATACCGGAGGGGACCGCCACGATGATCCGGGGTCGGACAAAGGTCCGCCGGTTGTGGACCTTATGGATAAAGTGGCGGATCATCGCCTCGGTGACCTCGAAGTCGGCGATCACCCCATCCCGCATGGGGCGGATGGCCACGATGTTGCCGGGGGTCTTGCCCAGCATGTTTTTCGCTTCCAACCCAACGGCCAGAACCCGGCTTTTCATCCGGCTATCGGTCCGCACCGCCACCACCGACGGCTCGCTCAGGACAATGCCCTTGCCTCGAACATAGACGAGGGTATTGGCCGTCCCGAGGTCAATGGCCAGATCGTTGGAAAACGCCCCTAAAATTGTATCCAGAAACAGACTCATGTCGCCTCGATTGTCTGAAAGTCTCGCTTCAACAGCATCGCTGCCATCCGCCGCCGGCACTCCCGACGGCATATCCCATGATTCGCTACCAGAAATGGACCGCGATGACAAGCTTAAAAATTGGATGGACCCGTCTTCGGGGTCCCCGGGAGATCGTCCATCACCGCGTCGTGGAATTTCGGCCGGAGCTCCCGAATCCGAAGATTTCGACGAGTCGGATGAACCCGGTTGGTCAGCAGAATGGCGGTGATCTCCCGGTCGAGGTCCATCCAGAAAGAGGTGCCGGTAAATCCCAGATGCCCGACACTGTGAATGGAAAACCGCCGCCCCGCGCTTGATCCGGACGACGAGGGGGCATCAAAGCCGAGTGCCCGCCCCGAAACGGACCGCCTTTGAAAAAAACATCGGACCCAGGCCGATGAAAACCGGCTGTCTCTCTTGCCGGTAAAGGCGGCCATCAGCTCAGCAACCAAGGCCGCCACCGCCCCGGCGGTCCCGAACAAGCCGGCATGGCCGGCGACCCCGCCGATAGCGTCGGCGTTTTCGTCATGGACCCGGCCCGAGATCAGACAGCGCCGCCACGGACACCATTCTGTGGCCGCAACGGGTCTCCCCGCCACAATCCCGCCCGTTCCAACGAAAAAAAGATCCGAAATCCCCAACGGCCGATAGATAGTCTCCGTCACCCACTCATCTATCCGTTGTCCGGTCATTTCCTCCACCACCATCTGGAGAAGCATGAATCCCAGATCGGAATACCGGCCAACCTCGCCGGGCCGGGAGACGAGGGGCTCGTTCATCAGAAGGCGTCTTAGCGCCGGCTTCCTTGACTCCAGAGGCATCCGGGACAAGCCCCCGAAATAGGGCCGGTAGGCGGGAAGGCCCGCGGTGTGGGTCAGAAGCTGAGTCGGCGTAATGGCGGCCTTATCCGAGCCCCGGACCATCTTCCCGACCAGCTCCGCCAGAGGCGTATCAAGGTCAATCCGTTCGTCTTCGGCCAAAGCCATCACCGCCAGAGTCGTGGCCAAGGGCTTGGTCAGCGACGCCAGATCGAAGACCGTCTCCGGCGTCACCGGTTGCCTGGAAAAGCGATTCGCATATCCATAGGGCTTTAGAAAGACGAGCCGATCCTCTCTTACCACCCCCACCACCGCCCCGGGAAAGGCTCCCTCTTCGAGCCCCGTGCGCATCAGGTGATCCGTTGACGGAAAATCGGTCATCGGCTCAACCGGCCGTTACCTCAGCGTTGGAAAAAGAGAGGACTCCGGCATCGGCGTCCAGGATAGCGGTCGCGCCCAGGGGAAAAGTCCGGTTTTCAGGACCGTGGCCCGCCTCGAGGGCCCCGAGAACCGGAATCGGGGGATCGGAAAAAGCGGCGGTCACGATCTCGTGAACCCGATCCACCGAGCCGCAGTCGGTAAACCCGCCCAGAGCCACGCCGACCACCCCGTCCAGGACCCCCGCCAAGCGCATCTGAGTGAGCATTCGATCAATGCGGTAGAGCGCCTCCCCGCGGTCTTCGAGGAAGAGAATGCCGCCTTCCCAGCGAGGTGCCAAGGGGGTGCCGATCAGATGACAAAGCGTCGTGAGGTTTCCGCCCAGAAGCGGTCCGACCGCCCGGCCGCCTCTTAGAGGCGCACCCGTCAGGCCTGAGCAGTCTGCGACGGACCGGGCGGTCAAGGCCCGGCGAAAGCTCTCCCGGCTGGCTTCCGGCGCATCGGAGAGGGCAGTAACCACCGGCCCATGGAAAGTCACCAGGCCGGATCTCGCCCGCAGCCCCCAGAGCATCGCGGTGATGTCGGAAAACCCGACGAATCGCTTGGGATGACTCGACGCGGCATCGAATTCAAAGCGTGCAGCCGTCCGCATGGCGCCATAACCGCCCCGGGCACAGAGAATCGCCCGGACATCGGGCTCCCGGAACAGGCGGGACAGCGAGGCGGCCCGCTCATCATCCGATCCGGCCAGGTATCCTCTCCGGCCGAAGGTCGCCGATGGCGTCCAGACCTCGAAGCCCATCTCCCTGATGACCGCAAGCCCCCGGTCAAGCCGCCCCGGGTCAAAGGGGCTGGCGGGGGCGGCTACGGCAACGAGGTCGCCCGGTTCGACCGGAGGGGGCAATACCGCCGTGACCATGCCGCCGTTCATTGGAGGCCGCCGCCGGGCAATATAAAAATGAAGCCGGAATCTATTGACATCGGCCGCCGAAGGCAGTATATGTAGCGGGAGCGTCGGGGCGTAGCGCAGTCTGGTAGCGCACTTGAATGGGGTTCAAGGGGTCGGAGGTTCAAATCCTCTCGCCCCGACCAACTTGAGTCTAGCTGAACGGCGAGGTCTTCGGATCTCGCCGTTTGTCGCTTCCGGACCGCCGATACCGTCATTCCCCCGAAACGCTCATATCCTTTGTACCCGCCCCGCGTTCCCCCGGACGGATCCGCCGCCGTCATCATAGCCGGTGCACCCTTTTTCGCCCCTCGACATCAGCCGGTTCCACCTTGCCAGATGCCCCGAGGGGCATTACCTTAAAAAATGTTGATCATCCGATTCAATCCGAATATAATATTGAATCTGGCTAACAGGTACCCCGATATGATCGGTGTTTGCAATCATAATCTGACCCGGCCAAACCAGAGAGGCCTAATACACTAGTAAATATGCCGGTTTATGAATATACGGCGCTTGATCTAAAGGGCAAGACCGTCACTGGAATCATTGACGCGGAAAGCTCACCGGCGGCCCGGCAGAAGCTGCGGACATCCAAAATCTTCCCGGTTCAGATCCGGGAGACGGATAAAGCCGTCGCCAGGAAAGAAAGCCGATCACTGACCCCCGGCCGCCTGATGGGGCGGATCAAACCAGGTGAAGTGGCGATGATGACCCGCCAGTTGGCGACACTCCTCAATGCCGGCTTCGCCCTCGTCCCGGCGCTGGACACGCTGATCCCGCAGACCAAATCGCCGGCCTTCAAGCGTTGCCTGGCCCATATCAAGGATGCCATTGTCGAGGGGAACAGCTTTGCCGCGGCGCTGGAACGATATCCTTCTGTTTTTTCAGCGGTCTATATTAACATGGTCGCCGCCGGGGAATCATCCGGAACCCTGGAAATCGTGCTCGACCGGCTTGCCGACATCACCGAAAAGCAGCAGGCCCTGAAAACCCGAATCCGATCGGCTCTGGCCTATCCGGTGCTGATGACCGGCATCGGGATGCTCGTCCTGTTCCTGCTGATGACTTTTATCGTCCCGAGCATCTCGGCCATTTTCATGGACATGAACCAGGTGCTCCCGGCGCCCACCCGGTTTCTTATCGCCAGCAGCGGCCTGTTTCAGGCATACTGGTGGGTGCTCCTGGTGCTCCTGATCGGCCTCGGTCTTGCTTTCAACACCTTTAAAAAAACCCAAAAGGGGAGGCGGATTGTTGACCGGACACTCCTTTCCCTGCCGGGTTTCGGGGTTCTGGCCCGGAAGCTGGCGGTGGCCCGGTTTTCCCGGACCCTGGGCTCGTTGCTGGAAAACGGCGTCACCGTGCTGTCGGCACTGGAGATCGTCAAAAACATCGTCGGCAATGTGCTCCTGGCCGAGGCCATCGAACGGGCCAGCCGGGAGGTGGGCAAGGGCCAGGGACTGGCCCGTTCCCTCTCCGAGGGAGATATTTTCCCGCCCCTGTCCATCCAGATGATCCAGGTGGGCGAGCAGAGCGGCGAGCTGGAAGCGATGCTCAATAAGATCGCCGATGTCTTTGAAAACGAGGTGGAACAGACGGTCCTCGGCATGACCTCGCTCCTCGAGCCGATCATGATCCTGATCATGGGCGTGGTGGTCGGGTTCATCGTCTTGTCCATCTGTCTGCCCATTTTCGAAATGAACCAGTTGATCCGGTAAATCCGGTGTCAGTCCAAACTATATATAATGGAGGCGACATGCACTCAACCCATGGTCGAAGCATATACCCCTTGCCCCGGGCCGAAGGGGGGTTTACCCTCATCGAGCTGATGGTGGTCATTGTTATCCTGGGAATCCTGGCCACCCTCATCGTCCCCAACATCATGGACACCCCGGACGAGGCCAAACAGGCCAAGGCCAAGGTTGACATCTCCGCCCTGGAGACCGCTTTAAAAATGTACAAGCTCCACAACGGGGATTACCCCACCACTCAACAGGGGCTCCAGGCCCTGGTGGAGCCGCCGGAAAGCGGCACCCAACCCAAAAACTGGAAGGAAGGCGGCTACCTGGAAAAAGGGCGGGTGCCCCTGGATCCCTGGGATTATGAGTACGTTTATCTCAGCCCGGGAGTCCACGGCGACTATGATATCACCTCCTACGGAGCGGACGGCGTGCCCGGCGGTGAAGGCAAGAACGCGGACATCAACAGTTGGGACATCAATTAACCGGGCGCGACCGGGAACGGCGCCGACTCGATCCGGGCTTCACGCTCATCGAGCTGGTGGTGGTGATTTCATTGATCAGCGTCATGCTGGCCTTTGCAATGCCGAGGTTCAGCCAGTCCCTGATGGTGGACGAGGGCCGAAAGCTTTCCCGATGGATCATGCTCAAATCCCAGGGCATTAAAGAATCCGCCCTGAAGGAGCGCCGGATTTACACGCTCCATATTGGATTGGATACGGGCCGGCTCTGGGTCACCCACGACGGCATGGATGAAGAGGCCTTGCTGGAAGCCGAGGACAAAGGATACCCGCTGCCGGATGGCTACCGGGTGGTGGACGTTGAATACCCCCGCCGGGGCCGGGTATCAGTGGGGACGGCGGAAATCCGCTACTACCCGGAAGGTTACTCCGACAAGGCCCTGATCCACGTCCAGGACGATGATTACGAGACCCTTTCCTTCCTCATCGAGCCTTTTATGAGCCGGGTCCGCCGGTTCGAGGAGCATGTCGGGTTTGATGCCTAACCGACGATCGGCCGCCGGCTTTACCCTGCTGGAGGTGATGGTGGCGGTGGCCGTTATCGCCATTGCCCTGGTGGCGGTTTTCCAGCTCCACGCCCAGACCGTATCCATGGGGAGCGTCGCCCGGTTCTACGCCACGGCTCCGATGCTGGCCCAGGCCCGCATCTCCGAGCTCGAGACCGCCGAGCCCGGGGCCTTTCAAAATGATTCCGGCGACTTCGGGAACGACTTTGGCGGATACGTCTGGACCAGCACGGTCGAGGACATCGAATCGGAGGTTCTGGGGCGGGGGGCCGAGGCCTTAAAGCGCATCGAAATCACCGTCGAGCACGAGGGCGAGGGCCTCCGGTATCAATTCCGCACCTACCGGATGCTGCCCGAGTAGATCGAATGCCCGCAATCTCCGCACACCATCGATCATCGGGGATGACCCTTCTGGAGATCCTCCTGGCGATGCTGATCTTTTCCATCGTCATCACCACGATTTTCGGATCTTACAACGCCGTCTTTTCCACCGTCGATGTGCTGAAAGAAGATGCCGCCCGCTACGAAATGGGACGGGAGAGCCTGCAGCGGATGAGCGCCGACCTTCAGAGTCTCCACATCACTTCGGAATTGGGGTATGCCCCGCCGGAATTCAACGATCCACCGGACCCGCACCGGTTCATCGGGGAGTCGAGCTATACGGCGGGCGGGACCTTCGCCCGTCTCCGTTTCACCTCACTCGCCCATTTGCCCATTGGCGAAACGCACCGAAGGGCGGGCATAGCTGAGATCGTCTATTACGTCACCATGAATGACGACGGCCGGACCACCCTCCGGCGGGCCGATTCCCTTTTTCCCCACTATCGGTATAACGACGGCAATCGATTCGAGGAGGACCTGGCGGACCCGGTGCTTTGCGAGGATGTCCGGGGGTTTTCAATTGTTTACATCAACACTGAAGGGACGGAGCAGGAGGTCTGGCGGTCGGAGGACGAGCAATTCGGATACGCTACCCCCCGGTCGCTGAAAATCCGTTTGGAAATCGGCGATGACCAGGCTTTTCTCCCCTTTGAAACTGTGGTAGCCTTACCCGTATTTCGGGAGCCGAAGGAGGATTGATCAAAGACGCGATGGCCCCGACGCCTTTTCAAAATGACCGGGGAATGGCCCTGCTGATCACCCTGACCATCCTGACGGTCCTTATTACCACCACCCTGGCGCTGAACCGGCAGATGCGGGGGACCGTGATGGCCATTGCCACGGCCCGGGACCGGCTCACCCTGACCCAGATGGCCGCCGGCGGCGTCCACACGGCCATGGCCATGCTGGTTGAAGACCGGTATGAAACCCGGATCGACTCGGTCCAGGAGGACTGGGCCAACGCCGACAAGGTCAACGAGGCCCTGGCGGATACGCCCCTTTCCGAAGGGAAGCTCTCCGTGGAGATCCGGGACGAGCTGGGGTTGATTCAGGTCAACGCCCTTGTAAACTTTCCCAAGGGCCAGTACGTCAAAGGAGTGGAAAACGACGCCCAGTATGCCATGTGGCTGCGATTGCTGACCCTGTTGAAGGCCAATCACGAGGCCTTCGACGAGTTGGAGACCGCCGCCGTTGTTGACTCGATTATCGACTGGCTTGACTCCGGCGACGACGACCGGACTTTCGGGATCAACAGCGCGGAGGCCGATTACTATAAGACCCTTGATCCCCCGTATGAGCCCCGAAACGCTCCCATCCCCCATGTCAGCGACCTTTTGCGGGTCAAGGGGATCACACAAGCCCTGTACGAGGGTATCGAGGAGTTTCCGGGAATGGCCGACTTCGTCACCCCCTACGGCATGGAAAAGGCGAATCAAAAGGAAGGCCGCCGGGACTTCACTTTTTCGGGGCGGATCAACATCAATACGGCGCCGTTGCCGGTGATCGTGGGGCTGCTGCCCGGCGACGTCAACCTGGAATACGCCCAACTGATCCACGACTATCGCGTCGAAAAGGACGGGGACGTTTATATTCACGATCTTTCCAGCCCGACCTGGTATCAGTCCGTGCCCGGCGTTCCGGGGGATCTGCGGATCGAGCCCCGGCTGATCACCACCTCCAGCGAGGTTTTCCGGATCGACTCCACGGCCACGCTCCGGGGCGACGAAGCCGGCGTCAGCGCGGTGGTCCGCCGGGAAAGGGACTCGGAGACGAATAAATGGACCTGCCGGGTGCTACGATGGGAAACGAGATGACCCGGATCAACGACATGAACGGTTTATGAGCAAACAGATTATCGGTATCGACATCCGGGAGGACAGTCTTTCCTGCCTCTCCCTGCGGACGGGATTTCATGGCAACTGGATCGAGGGCTTTGTCCATCTGCCCCTTGCCAAAGCCGAGGGTGACGAGGGCCTTTCCCTTGAGGATGCCCTTTATCAGGCGACCGAGGCCATCGAGACCGCCGGAGCCCTATGCGTGGCATCGATCCCGCCGGATCGGATTTCCTACCGGAGCCTCCATGTGCCGTTCCGGGATGGCAAGAAGATCCGGCAGATCATTCCTTTCGAGCTGGAATCCACTCTGCCGATGCCCATCGAGGAGATGGCCATCGATTTTCAGATCATCGACCTCCCCTCTCCGTCGGAGGGGACTGACCTGATCGCCGGAGCCGTCACCCACGGTGCCATCCGCCACTATCTCAACCGGCTCAAGGCGATCCGGATAGATCCGGAGGTCCTCACCGTCGCGGGCTATGCCACGGTCCTGTCTCTCGCCCGAATCGCCGACGTCCCGGAAAACTGGCTCTATCTCGATCTGGATCATCGGAAATGCTCGCTTTTTCTCCTCATGTCCGGCCAGGTCTGCCTGGCTCGATCGCTGCCCATCGGGCTTCTGGGCAAGGGGCGGGTCGAGTCGGTCTGCACTCACATCCAACGCACCCTGGCCGCGTTTGCCGACGGCCACGATCCCGACTATCAGCCCGAGGAGATCCATGTTTCGGGGTTCGGCCTGGGAGACGGCGACTTCGAGCAGCGGGCTCAGCGGATTCTGGGGATGCCGGTGAAACGCGCCGATCTCCTCCGGGACGCCGGACTCCTGAAAAAAGCCCGACCGTCCGCTTCTCTGGGCGAGCCAAAGCGGGAAATGGACCACGCCCTGGCGCTGGCCCTTGTCCCGGTGGAAAACACCCAGCCGCTCAACTTCCGGCGGGGGCCGTTCGCATCGACCCGTCCGTGGGACACCTATCAAGGGCCGATCATCCGGACTGCCCTGATGATCGGGCTGGTCCTCATCGCCTCCCTGGCCAATGTGATCATCGAGGCATCAGCCACCAAGAAGAAGCTCGCCGCCGTTGATCAGGAGATTCAGCAGATCATCCGGACGACCTTCCCGGACATGGAACGGATCGTGGATCCCCTTCATCAGATGCAGGTCGCCATGGCCGATCTCCAGAACGCCGCCGCTACCCCGGGACAGGACCGAAAAGCGATCCGGACCATCGATATCCTCAATGAAATCAGCCGGCGGGTCCCTGATGATATTGACGTGGAGCTGACCCGGATGGTCATCGGCGATGACAGCGTCCTCATATCCGGAGACACCGATACATTCAACGCCGTGGACGCTGTCCAGAGCCGCCTGTCGGAATCGGAGCGTTTTCAGAAGGTGACCATCAGCTCGACCAACAAGGAGCGAACCGGGGACCGGATTCAGTTTAAAATGAGGATCGAGCTATGATGAAGCTTTCCCGACGCGAGCGTTACGCCGTTGCCTTGGGAGGGGTCGCTCTGGCCGGCTTTCTGATCGTTCAACTGATCGTCATGCCGTACCTCGACAGCCGCCAGCAGCTCCAGCGGACCCTCCGATCCAAAACCGAGACCCTGGAGGAGATGATCGCCCTGAAGGCCCAGGTCGAAAGGCTCCGGGACCAGGCCGAGCAGGTCAAGGAGCAGTTCGCCAACCGGCCACCCGGATTCAAGCTCTATTCATTTCTCGACAACCTGGCCGGACGGGCCGAAATCAAGGGCTACATCAGCTACATCAAGCCATCCACGGTCGAAGACCGGGACAGCCCCTATCAGATCTCGCTGGTGGAGATGAAGCTCCAGGGAATTACCCTGAAACAGCTCATCCCGTACCTGCACATGGTGGAAACCTCGGACAACGTCGTCTTCATCCGTCGGATGTCCATTACCAAAACCGGCAAGGACAAAGATGTCATTGACGCCATCTTGCAAGTGGAAACCTACGAGATCTAAAAGCCGGGATCACGGAACCAGACTGCCCACATGAAACGAGCCACGACCATCATTTTCTACGCCCTTTACATCCTGGGGGTGACTGGGATTTTCGCCTATATCCTCTTCCCGTCGGACACGGTCGGGCAGTATCTCGCCCGGCAAGTTCAACAGCAACGCCCCGATCTGACTCTCGAGATGGACCGCGTCCGTCCCGATTTTCCGCCGGGCCTTCGCATCGAGGCCCCCCGGATCTTCAAGCGTGGGCTTAACCAGCCCGTCCTGTCGGCCACCAGCCTGCGGGTTCATCCGCGCATCCGGACCCTGTTGAGCGATGCTCCATCATTTGCCTTCAAAGGGAATGTTTACGGCGGTGAGCTGACCGGAACCGCTACCGTGAATACAGAAGGGGGCGGCCGGACACTCACTCAGCTCGTGGCTTCCCTTTCAGCCCTGAAAGTCGAGACCGTCGAGATTTTACAGCAGAAGCTCCCCCGGGGCCGGGTTGAAGGCACGGTCAATGCCGCCCTGACCTACCGCCGGGACGAGGACGGCGCTGAGACGGCCGAAGGGGGGCTCAACGCCTCCGATATCCGGGTGGAAGTGACCACGCCGATCATCGACGTCGGCACCCTTACCTTTCAGCGGATCACCGCCCGGATGACCATGGACGGCGACCGCCGGATTCGAATCGAGGAGTGCCAATTGGCCGGCGCCCAGATGAACGGCGAGCTGACCGGTGAGATCACCTTGAGAACCCCGCCGGAACGCAGCGCCCTCAACCTCACGGGAAAAGTCACCCCGCATCCATCCTTTGTGGCCAGCCTGGGCCAGGCGGCGACCATGCTGCTCAGGAGCCGAGGCGGCAGGACGAGCGAGCTGTCTTTTCAAATCCGAGGAACCCTTGAAAACCCCGCCTTTTCCATGTTATAGATTTCCGGATAATGATTTTTGGATCCGTCATGGGCGGAGATAGACAGGGTTTCCACATTTTGCCAACGCTTGAAATAATGTCTTTTTAGACCATTGAGCCGGACCGCGCCGGCCGGGTCTCCACCGGTTGACCCCACAAACATCGGGGCTGCCGAAAGGCCGAACACAATATATGGATAAGGGATATCCACTATGAAACGCTATTTCACCCTGGCCAACCTGATTCTGTTGACCGTGGCGATCTACTTCGGCGTCACCGCTTTTTATCGCTACTTGTCAGCCCAGATGGACGCCGGCCCGAGTTTCACCCCGCCACCGGCGGCAGCCGACACGTCTTTCGACAAGCAGCGACGCCCACTGGCCAGCTACCAGCCCATCGCCGACCGGAATCTCTTTCGGACGGGCGAAAAGAAGCCTCCGGAAGATGCTCCGAAAGAAGAAGAGCCCGAAACCGTCGAGCCCCTCAAGCCCACCGAGCTCAACCTCAAGCTCTGGGGGACCGTCTCCGGGGACGCGCCTCGGGCCTATGCCGTTATCGAGGACCCCAAGGAGCGGCGGCAGAACCTCTACCGGGTCGGCGACACCATCCAGAACGCATCGGTCCGGGAGATCCTCCGGGAAAAAGTAATCCTTGTCGTCGATGGCAAGCGGGAGGTCCTGGAGATGGAAAAGCGGGACATCTCACAGGCCAGGGGCCAACCGCCCCGTCCGTCCAATCCCATCCAGCGCCTGGCCTCGGCCAATCCCTCCGGTGGAAAGGATGACATCCGGATCGGCCGGCAGGAAATCGACCAGGCCATCAACAACGTCAACAACCTCATGCGCCAGGCCAAGATCCGACCGCATTTCAAAAACGGGAAGCCGGACGGCCTGACACTGACCCGGGTCCGACCCAACTCCATCTTCACCAAGCTGGGGCTGCGAAGCGGGGACATCATCACCGGGGTGGACGGCCAGCAGATCCAGTCGGTCGATGACGCGCTCCGGTTCTACCGAAGCCTCAAAACCGGCTCCAATGTCCAGGTCGAGGTCCGGCGGCGGGGCCAGCCCCACGTCATCGACTATAACATCGAATAGGTGCGATCCGGCCGACCGGATTGCCCCTTGACATACCGGCCGGCTGCCGCCGGCCACCGGAAAGGGAGCGCAAACCATCCAGCCCATGAAACTGAAAACAGGCATCCTCGTCCTAATCGTGATGATCGGCCTCGCGACCGCCTTCCCGACCGCCGGCAGCGCCGCCGAGACGCCCAAACGATACGTCTCCATCGACTTCAACGACGTGGACATCAACGTCTTCATCAAGTTCATCAGCGAGCTGACCGGGAAGAACTTCATCGTTGACAACCGGGTCAAGGGGAAGGTCACCATCATCTCACCGGGGAAGATCTCCGTGGATGAGGCCTACAAGGTCTTCGAATCGGTCCTGGAGGTCCACGGGTTCACCACCGTCGAGTCGGGGGAGGTGATCAAGATCGTTTCCTCGCCGGAGGCCCGGACCAAAAGCATCGACACGATGCTCCGGGATGAGGCCCGGGACCCCGAGGACAAGGTAGTCACCCAGATCGTGCCTTTGCGCTACGCCGACCCCAACGAGATCACCCGGCTCTTCCGCCCGCTGATCTCCAAAAGCAGCGTAATTCTCCCCTACCAGCCCACCAATACCCTGATCATCACTGATGTTTACTCCAACATCAAGCGCTTGCTCCGGATACTCAAGGTCATCGACGTGACCGGGGTCGGCCAGGAAATCTCGGTGATCCCGGTGGAATACGGCGATGCCACCAACATGGTGCGCCTCCTGACCACGGTTTTCCAGCAACAACGGCGCGGGAAAAAAACGGCGCCCACCGATATCAGCAAGTTCGTAGCGGATGAGCGGACCAACAGCCTGGTAGTCCTCGCCTCGGAAGACGACACCGCGCGGATTCGGGAGCTGGTCAGCCGCCTGGACCGGGAGATACCCCGGGGCAAGGAGAAGATTCACGTTTACTATCTCGAGAACGCCACCGCCGAGGAGCTGGCCACGGTGCTCCAATCCCTGTCCTCCGCCCCCAAGCCCACCGCGGCCAAAGGCAAGAAGGAAGCTCCCATCGTCTCGGAAAAGACGAACATCACCGCTGACAAGGCCACCAACAGCCTGATTATTATGGCCGAAAAGGACGACTACCTCGTCCTCGAGGACATCATCAAAAAGCTCGACATCCCCCGGTCCATGGTTTACATCGAATGTCTGATCATGGAGGTCAACGTCAACAAGGGCTTTTCCCTGGGCACCGAATGGATCGCCATGGGGGACACCACCTACCGGGACAGCGACGCGGCCTTTGGCGGCGGTTTCACGGGCGGCGACTCCGGGTACAACAATATCGGCGGGCTGATCAATCCCACCGGAGTCAGCCTTCTGCCGCCGGGGTTTTCCCTGGGCATCTTTTCGGAGCCGCTCAAAATCGGGGATCTGACCTTTCCCAATCTGGCCGCCATCGTTCAGGCGTTTAAAAAGGACAAGAACGTCCACATCCTCTCGACTCCCCAGATCCTGACCACCGACAACGAAGAAGCCACCATCACCGTCGGGAAAAACGTCCCCTACCTGACCAAATCAGGCTCATCCACGGTCGAATCCTACAATACTTACGAATACAAGGACGTCGGCATCACCCTCAAAATTACCCCCCAGATCAGCAAAGACCGATTGATCCGCCTGCAAATCAACCAGGAGGTAACCCGCCTCGACCAGACACTGAGCACCGGGGACCGGCCCTCCACCCTGAAGCGGACCATCGATACGACGGTCCTCGTTCATGACCAGAACACCATCGTCATCGGCGGATTGATCGACGACAGCCTCTCCACCACCGAATACCAGGTCCCCTGTCTGGGGGATGTGCCGGGGCTCGGCTGGCTGTTCAAATCCCTGTCCAACTCCGCCGATAAAACCAACCTCTTCGTCTTCCTCACCCCTCACGTGATCCAGAAGCCCGAAGAAGCGGAGGCGGTCTATCAGGAGAAAAAGCAGGACATCGGTCAGATCGAATCGGAAGGGATCAAGATGTACCGGAAAAATCTCGGTCCGATCCTGGAGCGGATGGACTCCATGACCATCACCGACACCCTTGAAGCGGCTGAGGAGGACGCGGCGGAGAGCACTGAGGAGGCGGCGGAAACGCCTGAAGCCCAATGACAAAGCCTCTCTCCCAGATTCTTTCGGAAACGGCCGGCATCAGCGATGCCGACCTCGATGACGCCGTTAAGACCCAGTCGGAAAAAGGGGGCGCCATCGGCGAGATCCTGGTCAAGCGGAAGGTGATCTCCGAGGCCCAGCTCCTCGAAGCCCTGAGCATTCAGTACGACATTCCGTTCTGGCCCAAGCTCCCCATGGACCACATCGGCACCGAGCTGACCCAGCAGGTCTCCATTCAGTTTCTCAAAAAATACTGCATGGTCCCCCTGGCGCCCAACGGCGAAAACCCGGAAAAGGCCCGCGATGACGGCCCCGGTCAATCCGGCTATCTGATCGCCATCAACGACCCGGCGGCTTTTCAGCCCCTGGACGACCTGATCCGGATCATCGGCGCCGACCATTTCCAGGTGGTCCTGTCCACTCGGGATGCGATCCTGTCGGCCATCAACATCGCCTACGACCTGAACCGGGATTCGGCCGAGCAGCTTGTTCAGGACATGGAGGACAACGGCGCGACCATCATCAGCGAGATCGAGGACACCGCCGACCTCCTCGACGACACCAGTGACGCGCCCATCATCAAGCTCGTCAACCACATCATCTCCCAGTCGGTCAAGGCCCGGGCCAGCGACATCCACGTGGAGCCCTATCAGGACAGCTTCAAGGTCCGGTACCGGGTTGACGGCATCCTCTATGACCTCCTCACGCCGCCCAAGTGGATTCAGCCGGCCCTGATCTCCCGGATCAAGGTCATGTCCAAGATGAACATCGCCGAAAAGCGGCTCCCCCAGGACGGCCGGCTCGAGGTCAAAATCGGCGACCAGGACATCGACGTCCGGATCTCGACCATCCCCACTACTTTCGGGGAGCGGGTGGTGCTTCGACTTTTGAACAAGAGCACGTCGCTTCTGGAAATCAACGAGCTGGGAATGTCTCCCCAACGACTCCAGCTCCTCAGAAAGCTGGTCTCCTCGCCCAACGGCATCATCCTGGTCACCGGCCCCACCGGCAGCGGCAAGACAACCACCCTTTACGCCATTCTGGCTTCCATCAACACGCCGGACATCAACATCATCACCGTCGAGGACCCCGTCGAATATCAGCTCAAGGGCATCAGCCAGATCCAGGTCAACCCCAAGATCGACCTGACCTTTGCCCGGGGACTCCGGTCCATCGTCCGGCAGGACCCCGACGTCATTCTGATCGGAGAGATCCGGGACCGGGAGACGGCTGAAATCGCCGTCCAGTCGGCCCTCACCGGGCATTTGGTTTTTTCGACCCTCCACACCAACGATTCAGCCAGCGCCATCACCCGGCTCGTGGACATCGGGATCGAGCCGTTTCTAATCTCCTCATCCGTCATCGCGGTGGCGGCCCAGCGCCTCGTCCGGATCCTCTGCGAGGACTGCAAGGCCCCCTTCACGCCGGACGACGAAGCCCTCGAAACCATCGGCATCAGCCGGAAGCAGGCCGAAGAAGGCCGGATTCACCAGGCGGTGGGATGCTCCAAGTGCCTCCACACCGGCTATCGGGGGCGGGTGGCCATTATCGAGATCATGATCATGGAGCAGAAGCTCAAGAGCCTGATCCTGAAAACCTATGACTCGGCCCGCATTAAAAAGGACGCCCGGATCGAGACCCTCAGAGAGGATGGGATACACAAGATCCTAAACGGGATCACCACCATCGAAGAGGTCCTCCGGGTGACCCAGCGATAACCGCCATGCATCGACCCCTCTCCTGGCTTGCCGCTTTTCTTGTATTGACGATCGTTGCCGGTAACGGTTTTGCCGGAGACGGATGGTCAATCCCGCCGCCTGAAGGCGATCCGCCGACTCGCTTTCTCGAAATCCCCCTCCGGATGTATCAGACCCTGATCTCCCCCATCGATGGAGATCGATGTCCCATGCACCCGTCTTGCTCGGCTTATGCGAAACAGGTCGTCCAGAAACATGGCCCGATTATGGGATGGGTCATGGCCTCTGACCGGCTGCTCCGATGCGGCCGGGATGAATGCCGACGCTCGACACGGGTTCGGGTCAACGGCAGGCCGAAATGTAATGACCCGGTTGAGAACAACGATTTCTGGTGGTACAGCCCATGATAGTTGATAACCTTGCCAATCTGATTGCCCGACGGTTGCTCTTTTCTTTCCTGGCACTGTCGATCCTGCTTTCCCTCTCTCCAATCGCCCCTCATGCCGAGGCCATTGAAATCAACGCTGATGGGCAGCTCCGATTTGCCGATTCCTATTTTGAAGACGGCAACTATCCTCGGGCCATTGCCGAATACGAGCGTTTTCTTCATTTCTTCCCGAAAGACGACCGGGGTGATGCCGTTCGATATCAAATCGGAACCGCCTTTTTCGAAGCCGGGCGGTATCGGGATGCGATCGACCGGTTCTCCCGGCTGGCGGAAGCCGGCGGGCCCCCCGCCGAATTGGCCCCCGATGACCTGTCCTTCCGATCCTTTCTCATGATCGCCGAATCCTATGTCCGGTTGGACGCCCGGGATACGGCGGTATCGATTCTCACCCGCCTCCTGGCGGCCACCGACAGTCCGGAAATCGCCGATGAAATCCACTACCGAATCGCCTGGATTCAGCTCCGGGGCCATAACTGGCGGGGAGCGAAGGCTGAGCTCAGCCGGATGGAAAGACATAGCCCGGCGGCGTACCCGGTCACGGCCATCACCTCCGCACTTGAAGAGGTTAATCGAATCCCTCAAAAATCCCCCGCCGTCGCCGGTTTGCTTTCGGTGATGCCTGGCGCGGGGTATCTCTACTGCGGCCGTTATCAGGACGCCCTGACCAGCTTCCTCTTCAACGGCGCGCTCATCCTGTCCGGTGTCGAGGCCTTTGATTCCGGCAACGAGGCATTAGGCGGTCTCATCGGATTTGTCGGTGTAGGATTCTATTCCGGCAGCATCTACGGCTCCATCTCAGCCGCCCACAAGTACAACCGGTCCCGGAACGACGGCTTTGTCCAGCGACTCCAACAGTCCACCGGGGTCGATTTCCGGGCATCGGCCGATGGGGTTCAGGTTTCTTTTCGGATTCCCTTCTAAGTTTTCTCCTTAGCGCCGCACGGGAATAAATTCCCGCGCTATTACACGGCGTCCCTACAGGACGCATGA
>CAYNGG010000002.1:33305-36079 GCA_964396575.1 uncultured Desulfobacteraceae bacterium
GCCGCACGGGAATAAATTCCCGCGCTATTACACGGCGTCCCTACAGGACGCATGAAGCCCGTGCATCGATACCGCCAATAAAAATCCGCTTCCAAAAGGGTGCCGGGACCAGCTTATTCGAGTTTAGGCCAAAACGGTTGATCGAAGCCGCCCAGCCAATCCCGTCCTGCCAACCATAAGCAGGCAAAATCCCCACAAACGCAAAAGGGGCGACAGGGATAGAATCCCGTCGCCCCTTTTTTTGCTCAGTTATGATCCGCGCCGCCCTCATTGATGAAAGCGGCGCGGGGTTGTTGGTATTAGTGATTCCGGCGTCTCATCAATGCCGCACCGGCGGCCAGTGCCATAAAGCCCGCGAAAGCCGCCATCAGACCGCTGCTTCCGCCGTTAGACGCGGAGATAAAGCAGTCGTCGTCGCTCTCGGGGGTTTCGATTTGTTCCTTAGTTACGGTGATGTTTTTCTGGGTGCTGACTTGACAGTCACCAAGACTGGCCGTCAAGGTGATCGTATAGTTACCTGGATCGGTGTAGGTATGGACCGACATCGTTGCCGAGCCCTGCTTCGACCCGTCTCCGTAGTCCCAGGTCAGGTCGCCGACAGACCCTGCCGCATTCAGATCGACCGTCAGCGGCTCTTCGCCACCCCTTGGCACCACGGTAAAGGTCGCGACCGCACCACAATCGGAAACCGCGAATCCGAGGTAAGGCATTGTGATAACGCCATCCTGGACTCCGTCGGCATCTCCGAAGCCGCCATCCATCAGTCTTACCGTCACCGACTTACCATCATCACGCGGTGTGACATATTCCGCATAGTCATCCCAACCGAATGCTTCGGTATAGGTGTACCACATTTCATTGTCAGGGATTTCCTCGGAAAAGTAGAGGATGATCTCAGATTCCAAGCCTGAATCGATAGGCGTAATCTCGAATCCGACAAACCCGAACGGCACATCCAGGCCATCCGGCACGGGTAGCGTATCGGGGTCAATGCCTACCAGAGACAATAGCTCATCGACATTCGTTCCCTTCTGGATGCCGACAATCAAGCCGTCCTTTGCGGGTGACTCCGTTTCCAAGATATTCGGATCCAGCTTAAATGTCGCATGAATGGACTGATCGACACTGACTCCAGTAAAAATATAGTTTGCAACCGCGCCGACTGAGCTTCCATTCACAACTACGTCATCTATCTGATAACCACCAGTGGGTGTTATGGTAAACGTCTGATCTCCACCCGCTGCAACAGAGACATTACCAGATGGTGAAATGGTTCCGTTTTCGCCCGCGGTAGCTTCAATTGTATAATACGGACCATCCTCTGGAATGAATGTAACATGAACGGTATAGTCACGATCGATATCCTCTAATGTAAATGATGACCAAAGACTTTGGTAATCGGAAGTCCGATCTTCACCGTTAACCAATATGGTATCGACACTATATCTTTCATCGTGAACAATCTCAAACGGTACATTCGCCCCTCTATCAGCCGTAAACGTTCCGGAAGGATCGATGCTCCCATTCGGTCCCGCCGAAGCATTGATAACAAACGTTCCACCATCAACAAAGGTCACTTCAAGGGTGTAATCCTTTTGAATGTCCGAGATGGTGTACTGGTTGTTGTCGTCGAGCTCAGCAAGTCTATCGACGCCATCCACAAGAAATGTAGCGACTTTGTATCCGGCGTTCGGTGTAACGGTAAAGGTAAGATCGTCACCAGCTCCCACAGCGATGTCTCCGGATGGGTCAATGCTGCCGTTCGCCCCCGCAGTGGCGGAAACGACATAAGCAGCGGCCTTAAACGACACCACTATGGTAGTATTCGAATAAATACCACTTAAGGTGAACTCATTGTTGGATATTTCACTCTTTCTGTCCGTTCCGTTGACGGTAAACGTGTCAACCATATACCCCGCATCCGGAGTGATGGTAAAAGTCTGGCTCCCACCTGAATTGACCTGTGCATTGGTCGGTGAAATCGCACCACCTTCACCAGAAACCGACGCGTTGACGGAATAGGTTGTCGGCGGAACGTATGGCGGGACGTAACGGAATGTGGCGGCAATGGTGTGGTCGGCGGCCACACTGGGGAAGGTATAGATAGATACCGCTCCTACCGAAGCACCGTCCACAGTCACACCTTGAATAGCATAATTGGTATTTGCCGTGATCGTAAAAGTCTGACTATCACCTCTCTGTACCTGAACCGCCCCGACAGGGGTAATGGATCCCCCGGTTCCCGCACTAGCTGTGATCGTATGCTCAATAATTCCACCGTTTGTCGCTATCCACGTATCTGCAGGGGTCGGAGGAAACTCATCCGTCGCACTTGAGCCGAATGCCTGCGCTTCCGTCGTCAGATTGAAGTAGCCAGTCTGTGTCAACGCGGTGAAAGTTGCATCAATGAGCTCGACGGATGCCGCGCCCGTAACACCACTGGCATCAAACCCATTGACGACAATGGTTCCAGCCATTCCACTATTGATGTATCCCTGGCTTGCAAACGGATTCCCGGCAGCCATGGTAGCGGAATCCAGACTTACCAATGTGTCATCATAAGTCACTGAAAATTTGAATGCCCTTAGTGTTTTCCCGGTCGGCACCTCGGCCACGAGGGTAAGCGTTGCGGATTCTCCGTCGTTAAGGTCGATTTGATCCAATCGAGCGCCGTTGGAATCGACCCAGTAAACCTCATTGCCCCCTGTCGTGATGTCAGTCACCTCCGTCTGCATACTGACGGGCGTCGGCTTAAATTCAGTTGATGCGTCACT
>CAYNGG010000003.1:0-27495 GCA_964396575.1 uncultured Desulfobacteraceae bacterium
CGCCGCTCGATCCGGGGATTGAGCTCCTCCCGAAGCCAGTCGGCAAAGAGGTTGATGGCCACCACCAGGAAAATAAGGGCGGCGCCGGGAAAGACGATCATCCACCACATCCCGGCATAGATATAGTTCTTGCCGATGGAGATCATCATCCCCAGCGATGGCTCGGTGAGGGGAACGCCGACGCCCAGAAAGCTCAGGGTGGCCTCCAGCATGATCACCACGGCGAGATCCACCGCCACCACCACCAGGATCGGGGGGATCGCGTTGGGCAAGAGGTGCTTGAGCAGCAGCCGGGTGTCCCGGGCCCCGGTGGCTTTGGCCGCCATGATGTAAGCCTCCTCCTTGACCTCCAGAACGCTGCCCCGCATGGTCCGGGCGTAACGGACCCAATCCACGATGCAGATGGCGACAATCACGGTGCCAATCCCCCCCTGCTTGAAAATCCCCAGCAGGAGAAAGGCCAGCAGGGTGGTGGAAAAGGAAAAGAACGTGTCGGCCAGGCGCATGATGGCCGCATCCAGCGCACCGCCGTAATAGCCGGCCAGAAGGCCCATAATCACCCCGAAAACTCCCGCCAGGGTCACCACCCCGAAGCCCACCACCAGTGAGGTCCGGCACCCGTAAATAATGGTGCTCAGAATCCCTCGCCCCTGATCGTCGGTGCCTAAAAGAAAGGGAGCTTCCCCCCCTTCCATCCAGATGGGCGGCAGGAGAAAATGGTCAAGGCTCACCGTCTCGAGATCATAGGGGTTCTGAGGGGTGATCCACGGAGCCAGCAGCGCGGCGCAGATAAACAGGAACAGGATCACGCTGCCGGCCACGGCCGGCGGGTCGCGGAGATAGGAGCTCATCATCCGGGATTGCAGGAGGCGGTTACGCATAACGGATCTTGGGGTTCAACAGCGCGTAGAGGATGTCCACGACGATGTTGATGACGATGATGATCAGCGCCGCCAGCATGATGTAAGTCACAATCACCGGCTGGTCCGACTCGTAAATGGAGGTGAGCAGGAGGTTGCCCATCCCCGGCCATTGGAAAATGGTCTCGGTGACGATCGAAAAGGCGATCAGCTCCCCGAACTGGAGGCCGGCCATGGTGATCACCGGGATCATCACGTTTCTCAGAGCGTGTTTGAAAATCACCCGGGCCGGGGAGAGCCCCTTGGCCCAGGCCGTCTTGATGTACTCCTCGGTGAGGACTTCCCGCATCCCGGCCCGGGTCAGCCGGAGCAGAACCGCGAGCTGATACATCCCCAGGGTCAAGGCCGGGAGAATCAGGTGCATGAGGCCCGAAGGGGTGAGCAGCCCCGTGCGCCAGAATCCGACCTGAACGGTATCCCCCCGGCCAAAGGGCGGCAGAATCCCCAGCCAGACGGAGAAGATCATGATCAACAGAATTCCGGTGAGGAAGGTGGGGATCGAGATCCCCCCCAGTGACGCGGCCATGATGGTCCGGTTGGCCACGGCATAGGGTTTCAGGGAGACCACCACCCCCAGAACCAGGCCCATGATAAAAGAGATTCCCATGGCGGCGGCGGCCAGCTCGAAAGTGGCCGGGAACCGCTCGAGAATCAGGTCCAGAGCCGGAATCCGGCTGACATAGGACTTGCCGAAATTCCCCTGGACCGCGTTGCCGAGAAAGCTGAAGTACTGGACATAAAACGGCTGGTCGAGCCCGAAGCTCCGCCGCACCTCCGCCTTTTCGGCCTGAGTGGCATACTTCCCGGCCAATGTCAGCACCGGATCGCCCATGTACCGGAAAATCACAAAGCACAGAAGCGATACGGCCAGCAGGACAATAACTCCCTGGAGCAGCCGTCTTGCGATGTAAGTCGCCATAATAGGATTTACGATTTACGATTTTTGATTGAGGACTGAGGAATCAGCTCTCAGCATTCATCACTCAGCCCTCGGATGGAGCCGCCGATCTTACTTCTTGCTGATTTCCTTGTAAACCATCCACTTGTCCGGCCGGGGGTCAAACTGAATCCCCCGACCTTTCTGGATGGCGTAAATGTCCTGCTGATAGTGGAGCGGAATCCAGACGATCTTTTCCACCATGGCCATGTAGTTGAGCTGCTGGAGCGTCCGTTGCCGTTTCTCCGGATTGACGATGTCGGCGGTGGACTCCAGGAGCTTGTCGATTTCCGGATCGGCGAAGCTCGTGCCGTTCAGGCCGCCGTAGCCCTCGTCGGGGTCCCGGGAGTGAGCCAGCTTGAAGTAGGTCCGCCCCATGTCGAAGGTCCCGTCGAACCAGCCGATGAGGTAGAAGTCGAGGATACCCTCGTCCACCTCGGGAAAGAAGATCGACTTGGGCTTGACATCGAGGGTCACCTTGATCCCCACCTTGGCGAGGTACTTGGCCACGGCCTCGGCGATCTGAGCGTCCTGGACATACCGGTCGTTGGGGCCGGTGAGGGTGATTTCGAACCCGTCTCCGTATCCGGCCGCCTTCAACAAAACCTTTGCCTTGTCGGGATCATAGGGCAGCCGCTGAATGTCGGGGTTGTAGCCGACGGTGGGCGGATCCGGAATCTGAGCGGCCGGGGCGGCATGGCCCCGCATGATCTTTTCGATGATCTCATCCTCGTTGATGGCCATATACATGGCCTGACGGACCCGGATGTCGGCCAGGGGGGTATCCGGCCGGTTGTGGAGGGCCAGAAAGATCGACCGGCGGGCCGGCCGGTTGATGATGTCGAGCTTCGGATTCTGGATCACCTTGTCGTAAAGCTCCACCGGGACGCCCGAGACCAGCTCAGCCTGACCGGAAATCAGGGCGGCGAACCGGGTGGAAGACTCGGTGATGGGCCGGACCTCGACGGTTTTTAGAGATGGCGCCCCTTCCCAGTAATCCTCGTTGGCCGCAAGCTTCAGATAGGAGCCCTTGACCCATTCCACCACCTTATAAGCCCCGGTGCCGATGGGCTTGATCCCGACCTCGCCGGGGTCCCGGTTCTCGGTGGACTCCTTGTCCATGATGAAAATCTGGTGCATATTGTTGGCGAACCAGGGGATGTGGGTTTTGGTCTTGATGGCCACGGTGTAGTCGTCGATGATCTCGATGCCGGCGATGGACTTGCCGGTGTTGATGAACTCCGAGACCTCGGGGTCCCCGAGCCGCTCGAAGGAGAACTTGACATCCGCCGCGGTGAAGGGATTGCCGTTGTGGAAGGTCACGCCCTTGCGGAGGTAGAACTTCCAGGTAAACATGTCCGGGTGCTCCCACCGCTCGGCCAGAGCCGGGGCCAGCGTCCCGCTGGCCCCCTTTCGCTGGAGCAGTCCGTCGAAAATGTTGGCCATCTTGGAGAGATTGGCGTCCGCGTCCGACCCATGAGGGTTCATGGTCCGCGGTGATGTATCCACCGCCACCACCAGGTCCGCCGCGGAGGCGGTCCCGGTCAGGGCCAGGCCGAGGCCCACGCAAAGGCCCAGGGTCAACAGGCAACGAATCGTTTTCATGTGCAACTCCTTTCCGGATGTCAGGTTATGGGTTTTCCGCCAAGCCGGCGGCGTGGCTCATTCGTACAAAAAGCAGGCCACCTGATGGCCTCCGCCCCGGTCGCTGAGGAGCGGCTCCGACTGATCGCAGCCCGGCATCCGGCGGGGGCAGCGAGGGTGAAACCGGCAGCCCGCCGGGGGCTGAATGGGACTGGGGACGTCCCCGGTCAGAATGATCCGGTCGCCCCGGCGCCGGGGGTCTGCCACCGGGACCGCCGACAGGAGGGCCCGGGTGTACGGGTGGAGCGGCGAGGTGTAAACCTCCCGGTACCCGCCCGTCTCCACCACCCGGCCCAGGTACATCACCGCGATCCGGTCGCAGATATACTCCACCACCGCCAGGTCGTGGGCGATGATGATATAGGACAAGCCCAGCTCCCGCTGAAGGTCAATGAGCAGATTGATAATCTGGGCCTGGATCGAGACGTCCAAAGCCGAGACCGGCTCGTCCCCGATGATCAGGTCCGGATCCAGGGCCAGGGCCCGGGCAATGCCCACCCTTTGCCGCTGCCCCCCGGAAAACTCGTGGGGATACCGTCGGCCCTGCTCCGGCGAGAGCCCCACCCGCTCGAGAAGATAGGCGATCCGATCGGCCCGCTCCGGGCCGGGGTAGAGCCCGTGGATCTCCATGGGGTCTCCGACGATCTGGTTGACCGTCATCCGGGGGTTGAGAGACGAGTAAGGGTCCTGGAAGATGATCTGCATCTCCTTGCGGAGGTCTCTCAAGGCCCCGGCTCCCATCCGGGTCACCTCCCGGCCGTTATAAACCACCAACCCGCCGGTGACCGGGATCAGCCGTAAGATGCCCAACCCGGCCGTGGTCTTGCCGCACCCGCTTTCCCCCACCAGCCCGAGGGTCTCTCCCCGGCCGAGGGTCAACGACACCCCGTCCACGGCATAGACGTATCCCACCGTCCGGGACAACACGCCTTTTTTGATGGGAAAATGGACCCGGAGGTCGCTTACCGACAGCAAGGGGGCCATGGGATCGGAGTCGGCGGCGGGGGTCATGGGTTCAGGCGGCATGGGCGGCGTCGCCGCCGAAATCGTAGAGCCAGCACCGGACGCCGTGACCCGGCGAGGTCTCCCGAAGCTCGGGAAGGGATTTTCGGCATAAGGCCATGGCCGACTCGCAACGGGGCGCGAAAGCACATCCGGCGGGGAGGGAATAGAGACTGGGGACCAGCCCGGCGATCTCCGACAACCGCTCCCGGCCGCTCTCCGACCGGTCCCCGAGCTTTGGGATCGATCGGAGCAGGCCCCGGGTGTAAGGATGCTCGGGACGCTCGAAGACGGTCATCGTGTCGGCCGTCTCCACCACCTTGCCGGCATACATCACCACCACCCGAGTGGCGATCTCGGCAATCACCCCCAGGTCGTGGGTGATCATCATGATGGCGGTGTCGAAATCGGCCCGGAGCTTGAGCATCAGGTCGAGAATCTGGGCCTGGACGGTGACATCCAGGGCGGTGGTGGGCTCGTCGGCAATGAGGACCTCGGGGTCACAGGCCATGGCCATGGCGATCATGGCCCGCTGGCGCATCCCCCCGGAAAGCTGGTGAGGATATTCGGAAAGGCGCTTCTCCGGGGCCGGAATCTGGACCTTCTTGAGCATCTCGACGGCCCGGTCCCGGCTTTCGGACCGGGACAGCCCCTGGTGGAGCGCGAACATCTCGCAAATCTGATCGCCGATGGTGAAGACCGGGTTCAACGAGGTCATCGGCTCCTGGAAGATCATGGCGATCCGGTTGCCCCGGATGGAACGCATCCGGCGCGGCGACAGCTTCAGAATGTCGATCCCGTCAAAGGTGATCCGGCCGTCCACGATCCGCCCCGGCGGGTCCGGGACCAGGCGCATCACCGACTGGGCCATAACGCTCTTCCCACACCCCGACTCTCCGACCACCCCGAGGACCTCTCCCCGGTCGATGTGAAGCGAGACATCGTCCACCGCCCTGGCCACGCCCTCGAAGGTGAAAAAGTGGGTCCGGAGCCCCTCCACCGTGAGCAGGTGATCATCCATCGGCGGAGTCATCGCCGCTCGGCCACCCGTCTGAGGTATCCATCGAGCATCCGGTGGAGCTCGGTCACACTGTCAATCACCACGTGCTCATCCTCGGTGTGCTGGCTGTTTTCGCTCTCAGCCCCCCAGACCACGCCGGGAATGCCGAGATCAGAAAGGAACCGGGCATCGCTGGCCCCGTGCTCCACAACGGTCTCAGCCCCCTCGGCGCACTCCACCAGAAGGTCGAGGAAGGGAGTCGGTTTGCTGATGAACAGCGGCTCCCGCTCGGTCACCTCGAGGTCCCCGTCGATCGCCTCGCGCATCCGGGAAACCAGGTCGTCCACGTCGTCGTTTTCCGTGTAGCGGATGTCCAGGATGGCCTCGGCCCGGTCCGGGACCTGATTGATCGAGGTCCCGCCGGAAATCTTCCCCAGGTTGACCGTCCGGTGCCAATGCTCGGGCGCTTCCAGGTCGAAGAGCGGCTTGACCTTCAAAAAATCGGCCATCAGGTTTTCGATGGCGTTTTCCCCCAGCCAGGGGCGGGCTCCGTGAGCCGTCCGGCCCCGGCCGATCAGCTTCACCCGGAGGACTCCCTTTTCCTTGGTGACAATCTGACCGGGAGCCCCGCCATCCAATGCAATACAGAAGTCGGCCCGGACCTCGGGCAGGACCGCTTTAGCCCCGTGAACCCCGCCGATCTCCTCGTCCCCGGTGATCAGCACCCCGACGGGCAGATCGTCCAGGGACCGGCCCGCTTCGCGAAGCCGGTTGGCATGAGATTCCAGGAGCACCAGGGAGAGCGCGGCGGCATACTTGTCATCCACCGCCCCCCGGCCATAAAGGCGGCCGTCCCGTTCCACCGGCTCGAACAGGGCCTCGGGACCGTCCACCACGTCGATGTGACTCATGAGGAGGACCTCGGCCGACCCCTTGGGCGGCACCGCCAGGACGGACGGAATCCCGCCGTGGTCGATCCGCCGGGCGGGCAGGTCCCGATCCGCAAGCCACCGCATGATAAAGTCGGCACAGGCGCTGATCTCGTCCCGGCGGGACTGCATCGTTTGAAATCGGATGAGGTCTTTCGTCAGGGAAACAATGGGTTCCATGCGCGCCTTCCGTCGGAATGAGTGAGGTTGGGCTGTTTCAGATCACTTCTTACAACCAAGCCTGGATATAGACAAACCCCGGCCGTCTGTCAAGATGGATTGAGGCATCCGTGCCGATTGAGGGGCCATCCATTAAAAGATCCAGTTTGTTTGATACCCGTGTTGCGCTCAAAATTTGATCTTCGAAATAGCAGACGCTCACATTCTCCTCATCATCCCCTAACGCGAACGGGGTATGCCGGGGCCGGTAAATGCGGCATGACCCGCCGCCTCATCAACTTAACGAAAGGGAATACAAATATGGCTATGAGTCCAATCATCCGGATGGCGGACCGGCTTCACGACCGCTGCTTTCAGCTTGTCCACCGAAACCGCCTGATTTACAACACCTGCTGGGAGGACCCCCGGATCGACCGGGAGCTCCTGGAGATCGACGATCGGAGCCGGGTGGTGGTCATCACCTCGGCGGGCTGCAACACTCTGGACTACCTTCTGGACAACCCGGCCCGGATCGACGCCATCGACGTGAATTACCGTCAAAACGCCCTGATGGCACTCAAGATGGCCACCATCTCAGCCGGTCGGCGCGATCTTTTGGTTCAGCTCTTCGGCGACGGCCGCCACCCGGACCCGCGATCCGCCCTGGCGGCGGTGGCGGAAAAGATGAGCGAACGGGACCGGCGCTACTGGGAACGGCACATCGGGTATTTCGGCGGCCGGCGGACCTTTTACCATCGGGGAGCCACCGGCGACGCGGCCTGGCTCTTCATCACGCTTTTCTACCGGTTTTTTCGGGGGTTGAAGCCATTGGTGGATGAGCTTCTGTCCGCCCCGGACCTCCGGGTTCAGCGGGCCATCTACGACCGGATCGAGCCACGCCTCTGGCGCCGGCCGGTCACCTGGCTGGTAAAGCAGCCGACTCTCATGGCGATGCTCGGCGTTCCCCGGCCCCAGATGCGCCTCATCGACCGGCAATACGCCGGCGGACTCCCTCAATACGTCCGGGACCGGCTCCGGCACGTCTTCACCCGGGTGCCCATTCGCGACAACTATTTCTGGCAGGTTTACGCCACCGGCACCTATCCGGCCGGGTGCCGCCCCAACTACCTCAGGGAGCGCCACTTCGAGACCCTCCGGGACCGGATCGGCCGCATCCGTCTCCACACCGACACCCTCACCGGCTTTCTGGAGAAAAACCCCGGAACCTACACCCATTTCGTCCTGCTCGACCACCAGGACTGGATGGCCTGGTATCATCCCGAGGCCCTGGCGGCGGAGTGGACGGCCATCCTGGCCAACAGCCGGCCGGGAACCCGAATCCTGATGCGATCCGCCGGACCGGACGTCCGGTTTATCCCTGCTCATGCCCGACGGGCCTTGCGGCTCCGGCCGGACCGCACCGAGCCCCTCCACCGCGAGGACCGGGTGGGAACTTACGGCAGCCTGCACCTGGCGGAGGTCTCATGAGCAACGGTCAGCTCGCCCTCAAGCGCTACTATCGGTTCCATGCCCGGATTTACAACCTCACCCGCTGGTCCTTTCTCTTTGGCCGCGGCGCCCTGATTCGAGAGATCGCCCTCCGGACCCGCCCCCGGACCATCCTCGAAGTGGGATGCGGCACCGGCCATCAGCTCAAGCGGCTGATCCGGTGGTTTCCCGAAGCCCAGGTCACGGGCATGGACCTGTCCGGAGCCATGCTCCGGCGGGCAAGGCGATGCGTCGGCCATCACCCCGGTCTCCGGCTCATCGAGGGAGCCTATGACCGGCCCCTGTCCGGGGACCGCCCTTTTGACCTGATCCTCTTTTCCTACACCCTGTCGATGATCAACCCCGGCTGGGACCGGGTTCTGGAGGTGGCGGAAAGGGACCTGGGACCGGGGGGACTTCTGGCGGTGGTTGACTTCCACGAATCCCCCCTGACGGCCTTTTCCCGATGGATGGCGGTCAACCATGTCCGGATGGAGGGTCACCTTCTGGCGGAGATTAAAGGGCGGTGGCAGCCGGTCCACCTTCGGGTGAGAAACGCCTACGGGGGCCTCTGGCGGTATTTTACCTTTATCGGAAGGAAATCAGAGGAACAGCAATGAGCTCCAGAAAATCCTATGGACGGCGCCCGGCACCGCTCCGGATCCTGATCGGCTATTCCATGCGGAGCGGGAGCACCCTGCTGGCTCACATCCTGGGCCAGCACTCAGCCCTGACCGCTTACAGCGACGTCAGCTCGCTTTACGTCCTGGGCCGAATGGCCATGGGCGTGCCCGTCCACGGCAACGTCTGCGTCAAGCCGCCGGACATCGTCTATCTCACAAAACAAGCCGACATTACCCACCATTTCAACCGATTCGTCTGGATCACCCGGGACCCTCGGGACAGCTACCTCTCGGCGATCAAATCGGGTTATGCCTACCTCTTCCGGCGGCCCGGCCGCACCGTCAGTGGCATCGACGTCGGCCTGCTGCAACGGTGGCGGCGAGTCCATCGGCACATCCTGACCGGGGCTCATCGATGGCACGTCGTCCGTTATGAGGATTTGGTCACCGACCCGGAGCCGACCCTCGGCCGCCTCCTCGGCTACCTCGACCTTCCCCCGGAGCGGCTGCTGCCGTTTCCCCGGTTTTCCGTGTTAAACGGCGGGGACTACAAAGTCCAGCATACCCGTGACGTCCGGGCCAGCTCGGTCCGACGATACCGGAAAGTCCTGACCCCGGCTCAGCTCCGGGTCTTCGAACGGCATCTGGGCGGCCCGATGCGGTCGCTGGGGTATCTGGAAAGGTCGGAGCGGGAGGTCGCGGGATAAGGGATAAGGGAGCCGGCCGGAGCAGACCTTACTCTGCGAAGCGCTCGGCGCCAGCAGTGTGCTCGGGAAAAGTGGTCAACCGGAAAGGTCCCGGATGGGACCGAGGCGTATATTCTGGATCGCGTTGGGTTGGGGCGTCCATCAGCCGGGTGCAGAGGCCGCAAAACATCTCAAAATCATCGGGGGAGACGTGTGAGGGCCGCCGGCCGTTTCTCAGGTAGAAAAAGCATTCCTTGAGGGCGGTGGCGTAGTCTTTTCCGCATCGTTTTCGATCCGCGTCGGAGCTGAGTCTTCGGTACAACATCCGCTCGGCTTCGGTGGCTTCCCGCTCCAGGCAAAGCATCAGATCGAGCTTATTGCAGTCGGGTGGCAGGGATTGGATAAAATCCTTGAAATCACATCGCTTGGACAGCATTCAAACTCCTTTCCGAAAGGTTCTCGTTTGCGGCTCGCCGCTTCAGCATCCGCTCTCCGAATTTTTCTACCGCACTTTCCACCGGCTTTCAATGCTAATCTTTAAGATGACGCCAGACGTGATTTCTGGTAATAACTGACCTGGGAGCGCGGGCGTCTCGCCCGCCCGCGGGCTGGAAGCCCGCGCTCCCGTTGAATGGGGTTAAACCCCGGCAATTGACGGGCTCCACTCGGTGCTAAGTGTGTGGTAAGCACAGCTCCGGGGGGAGGGGCTTTACGACCCAATGGGGCGGGCGGGCATCCTGAACCTTGACCCGATCCGCCCCTGATCTCTGCTTTATCCACCTGGACGGAGTGGATGCCGCCGGCCACGCCGCCGGATTCGGCTCGACGGCCTATCTGGAAGCGGTGGGACGGGCCGACGAGGCGGTCGGCGTGATCCGAAATGCGTTGGGGGCCACCGATCATCTCCTGGTCACCGCCGACCATGGCGGAGAGGGGTGGGACCACATCCTGGGCTTTCCCTCGGTGATGACCGTGCCCTGGATGGTTGCCGGTCCCGACATCCGGTCCGGCTTCGCCATCGAAGCGCCGGTGAGCCTTCTGGACACCGCCCCGACCCTTGCCCGGCTCCTCGGCATCCGCCCCCCACTTTCTCTGGGATGGGCGGGTGCCGACGGGGATCTTCAAGGACGATGGGTGTTAAAGCGCCGCGTTACGAGCGCCACGGAAGCCGATCAGGCCGGGGTCACCATGGACATGACGGTGTAGGCCAGGGCGTCTTTTCCGCGATTGGTGTAAAGGTGATAGAGGTTCATGATGGAGGCCTGGGAGAATACGTAATTCCGAAGCTGCTTGAAAGGCTTTCCATTGATGTCCGAATCGCTGAGGCCGTATTTCTCCCGCCCGATTTCCTGCATGATCGGAATCAGCCACTTAGCCGCCGGGACGGTCAGAATCCAGTCATGGTCCCCGAGGTGACAGACGAAGTTTTCCATGCGTCTCGGCAGAGGCAGGGTCTTCCGATCCGCCGCCAGTAAACCGGCTTCCGCCGGGCAGATGCCGTTTAAGACAGCGGCGGCGGTGAGCCAGTTTACCGGTCCTTCCTCATCCGATGCCCAACCGGGGTGGTTGTGGGCACAAGCCTGGGCCACGCAAAGCTCAGCCGGCAGGCCCCGATGGATCGATTCGGCCACGCTGTACGGATGATGCTCGCCGGTGCCTCCCAACTTGAGCTCGGTCCTGGATTCTCCGTCCGACTGCCACTGGAACACCCACGGTTTGTTGAGGTCATGAAGGACTTGGGAAGCGATGACCCAATCCCGATTCAGGGCGTAGCCGTAAGTGGACCGGTAACCGTCGTAAATGGACAGAGAAACCATGGTATTCAGGGCGGTGTGGGTCACAAGTCCGCCGGGATAAGCGTGGTGACTGCCGTAACCGCTGCCGGGACCGGCGATAAACGGATGGGGGGACCGGTAAGGATTCTGAGTCGGGGGCAGGAAATCCTCGAACGCCACGTCGGAAATCAGCCCCTTGGCGGATAGCTCGGTGTAAGCTTCCTTTCGATTTTGTTCGTCCATGAGGTTCTCCATGAACGTGGGGGCGGGCTGCCGCAAAATGCCCTCGACCGTGGCGCGAATCTCGTTATTTTCGATCGTCGCCACCACGTCTTGAATGTAAGCCCATGAATCCATGACCATTTGAGACTTTTTGGCCATATCTTCGGGACCCATATCCATGCAATCGGTGATCTTGACGGTTTTGACCTTGGCCATGGAAAATCTCGGAAACGCGGCGGTTACAGCCGTTGTCGCCCCAGCCGCCACCCCCAGTTTCAAAAACGTCCTTCTGTCCAACATTGAGGAATCCATTCCGACCTCCTTTTTTTGAAGAAAAAGAAAATGAATCAAGGGACACAAGCCATCTTCTCAGTTGTAAAATCAAATTTAGATTAGGTGATTGTTGCCTTCAGGTTAGGATTTGATGTGTTTGGAATTTCCGGGGGATATATGGTCTGGGATTGGGGGTGATTTGCATGGAAAGCGTTCTGAACAGAGACGTTGACAAATTGCTAACCATTTCAAAATATCCACCTAACAAAGCTACCCTATGATGGCGGCCGGATCAACGCATCGCAATGCGTAATGAAGTTTACTGTTATGAGGAGGTATTGAAAATGTTGCATGGGCGTGGCGGTCAGTGGTTATGTGTGGGGCTTTTGGTGGTCTTCGCGATGGTCTTGGCGGCGAGCCTGGCCCCTTCCGCATCAGCTAACGAAATCCTGGGGTTCCCGGTTTCAAGCAGCACGGATGATGCGGAGGAGCTGGTATCGAATGGCGGAATCGACATCGACAGCTCCGATCTGGAAATCTGCGAAGAGCATCCTGGAGACCAGGATTACCAAGTCGTCGGCGTCCGGTTTACCGATGTCCGGATTCCGAATCCCGATGATATTGTTGAGGCCTACATCCAGTTTACCGTGGATGAAGACAAAAACGGCGAGACCTTTGATGTGGAGATTCAGGGAGAAGCCGGGGACAATCCGGGGACATTCACCCTTGATGCAAACAACCTCACCAATAGGTCACGCACCACGGCATCCGTGAGCTGGACCGAGGCACCAGACTGGACCACCGCGGGCGAATCCGGGGCCAACCAGAGGACCCCGGATATCTCATCGATCCTTCTTGAAATCCTGGGGCGGCAGGGATGGACGGATGGCAATGCCATGGTCTTCTTCTTCGAAGGGACCGGGACGCGAACGGCTGAGTCCTACGATGGCGATCCATATGCGGCAGCAACCCTGAAGGTGGTGATGCCATCCGAGGAATCCTATCCCGTCCTGGCATCCGAGGACGACGTGGAAGAGTTGCTCAGTACCGGCGAGATGGACCTCACCAGCTCGGATCTGGAGCTGGTGGACGAAAAGCCCAATGAATCTCCGATCAACAATCAGGCGGTGGGCATCCGGTTCGACAAATCGATAATTCCGGTGGGTGCCCAGGTCCTGAGCGCCCATGTCCAGTTTACCCAAGACAACACCAAAACCGGCAATCCGTTCGACGTAGCCATCCACGGTGAGGCGGCTGATCATTCCGAGGCATTTACAGCCGATTCAGGCAATATCTCCAGCCGATCTAAAACCACGGCTTCGGTAAGCTGGAGCAACATTCCCGACTGGACCGTCGATCACGAGGCGGGTGAAAACCAGAAAACTCCCGATATATCCGCCATCATCCAAGAGATCGTGGATCGTCCGGGCTGGCGGGAAGGAAATGCCCTATCGCTCATTCTAACGGGAACCGGGTGTCGAGAGGCGGAGTCCTTTGACGGCGAGCCCACCATGAGTCCCGTATTGCACGTTAAATTTATCGGTGAGCACGAAGGGCCATCCGTTGCAAGAATCCGTCTGGTGTGGAACGACGATCCCTCGACCACCATGACCATCGCCTGGGACCAGATCAAGGGCGACAATCCCAAGGTGTACTACGGCACCGTCGATCACGGCACCGACCATACCCAGTACGCAAACACCATGCCGCCGACCCGCGTCGAAGCGTATCGAGGCATGAACAACCATTTTGCCAAGCTGACCGGTCTGACCCCCGGTAGCACTTACTATTTCGTGATTAAGGATAGCGAGGGGACAAGCGATCGGCTCTGGTTCAGAACGGCGCCCGACACCCCTCAGCCGTTTACCTTTATTTCCGGCGGAGACACCAAAAGCATTGGAGATGCACTGATGGCGGGACGGTACTCCCATCAGATCGTCCCGAAGCTCAGGCCGCTGTTCATTATCTTCAACGGCGATTTCTGCACCGGTAGCGGCACGAATGACGCCTACTGGAAACTCTGGTTCGATGACTGGTACGAGCTGACCCAGACCGATGACGGGCGGTTGTTTCCCATTATCCCGGTCCATGGAAACCATGAAAACGGCGATATGGAAGTCCTCTATCACCTGTTTGACGCGGGCAACACGGATACTGCCCAATCCTTGAACCTGACCTATTACGGGCTGTCTGTCGGTGGGAATCTTCTCCGGATTTACACCCTCAATTCCGAGATCGACCAGATTACGGGCGCCCTGGACGCTCAGACGGCATGGCTCACCACGGACCTCCAGAACAGCCAAGACCACACTTTTCGGGCCGCTGGCTTTCACAAGCCGTTCAGGCCGCACACCGCCGGAAAATCGGAAAATGACTATCTTTACGACGCTTGGGCGCAGCTCTTCTACGATCAAAACATGTCATTGGGCTTTGACGCCGACGCCCACATGCACAAGATTACATTTCCCGTGCGTCCCGACACCGGCCCGGATAGCTTCATGGGATTCATCCGTGACGACGAAAACGGCACAATGTTCATCGGAGAAGGAAGCTGGGGCGCATCCTATCGAGACAACGACGATGACAAGCCGTGGACCCTGGACAGCGGCGCGTTTCAGCAGCTCAAATGGATTCAAGTATTTCCTCAATTCGGAATGACACCCGCCCGGATGGATATCTACACGGTCATCACGGGAATCAAGGATCAATCCGGAATGACGGTCTCTTACACCGACAACGTCGGATCAAACACTGAAGCCACCCGATTTAATCTGCCGGAAAATATCAATTTGCGCGAGATTCCGAATTATGGATCGGTGATCAGCTTTCCGTTTACGGGCATTGAGGGCGACCCACCGAGCGCGCCCATCAACCTTTCCGCCCAAGCTACCTCATACACCTCCGTCGAGCTGACCTGGGAATACGCGGACCAAACCGCGGACGCCATCTACATCGAAAGAACGATCGGAACGTCCGGAGACTGGCAGCTTATGGAGGGATTTCTGCCAGCGGAGACTACCAGTTACGTGCAGGAAGAGCTCAAGGACAGCACCGAATACATCTACCGCATTCGGGCCTACAATCATTTCGGGCAGTCGGACTATTCGGAGGAGGTCTCCGTCACCACTCCCGAAGATAAGCGCCTCAAGCTCACCTTCCAGGAAAATGTCGATAGCTATACCGGAACCGTTGACCTGGGGATATTCGAGTCCACCCCTGATTTTTCACACAATGACGACGTGGAAATGGCCACCGATTTCAACACGGGCCTGGGCGACCAGGAGCAGGCCCTCATTCGCTTCACCAATATTTTCGGCACCGGTACCGATCAAATTCCATCCGACGTTCACATCACCCAGGCCACCTTACGGGTCAAATCGGTCGGCAACACAGATCGAACCATCTCCATCCATCAAATGCTGACCGACTGGTCCATAGACGCCACCTGGAACAGCCTGACGGACGGAGTGAGCGCGGACGACACGGAAGCTGCCCAGACACCGGATGATCAGATGGCCGATCTGCATTCCGGCGAGTTTTATACATTCGATGTCACCACGTCCATGCGCTATCTTCAGGAAAACGCCTCGGAAAACTACGGGTGGGTCTTTCTCAACGACGGCAGTGACGGGTGGGATCTGGCGACATCCGAGGCCGACATCGAGGATGACCGTCCCCTGCTGACCGTATTTTACCAGAATGTAACCTCGGGTACCGGGGATTTCGACGGGCTGGGAGGCATTAACCTCACCGACGTCCTGGTGGGGCTGATGATCGTAACCGGCTCGGATGTAACCGACTACGTCTATGACGGCTACACACCGATCACCGGTGATACCGATGCCAACGGGGTTATCGACCTCAAAGATCTCGTCTATGACTTGCAGGTCCTCAGCGGCTTACGGGATGCTCCGTAAATGACCGGCATATAGTACCGCTACACTAAACGATCCCTTCGGGCGGCCCCCAATACAAGGGCCGCCCGAGCTATTTCACCCGACACCAAAGGCCTCGCCCGCTCAGCGCTCCACTCGATTCCCCCTCGGGATTGTGGGCCATAAGGGCCAAACAGGATAATGCCGGCCCACCTTTTACTATCCGCTGTCGGCCATCTCTTCCATGGAGAGCACATTCTTTTCGTGGTTGTCCAGAATGGCCAGAGGATTGCCGAATTCTCGCTCACCTGCTGTCCGGACGGTGCCGCTGGCACGTCGTCCGTTATGAGGATTTGGTCACCGACCCGGAGCCGACCCTCGGCCGCCTCCTCGGCTACCTCGACCTTCCCCCGGAGCGGCTGCTGCCGTTTCCCCGGTTTTCCGTGTTAAACGGCGGGGACTACAAAGTCCAGCATACCCGTGACGTCCGGGCCAGCTCGGTCCGACGATACCGGAAAGTCCTGACCCCGGCTCAGCTCCGGGTCTTCGAACGGCATCTGGGCGGCCCGATGCGGTCGCTGGGGTATCTGGAAAGGTCGGAGCGGGAGGTCGCGGGATAAGGGATAAGGGAGCCGGCCGGAGCAGACCTTACTCTGCGAAGCGCTCGGCGCCAGCAGTGTGCTCGGGAAAAGTGGTCAACCGGAAAGGTCCCGGATGGGACCGAGGCGTATATTCTGGATCGCGTTGGGTTGGGGCGTCCATCAGCCGGGTGCAGAGGCCGCAAAACATCTCAAAATCATCGGGGGAGACGTGTGAGGGCCGCCGGCCGTTTCTCAGGTAGAAAAAGCATTCCTTGAGGGCGGTGGCGTAGTCTTTTCCGCATCGTTTTCGATCCGCGTCGGAGCTGAGTCTTCGGTACAACATCCGCTCGGCTTCGGTGGCTTCCCGCTCCAGGCAAAGCATCAGATCGAGCTTATTGCAGTCGGGTGGCAGGGATTGGATAAAATCCTTGAAATCACATCGCTTGGACAGCATTCAAACTCCTTTCCGAAAGGTTCTCGTTTGCGGCTCGCCGCTTCAGCATCCGCTCTCCGAATTTTTCTACCGCACTTTCCACCGGCTTTCAATGCTAATCTTTAAGATGACGCCAGACGTGATTTCTGGTAATAACTGACCTGGGAGCGCGGGCGTCTCGCCCGCCCGCGGGCTGGAAGCCCGCGCTCCCGTTGAATGGGGTTAAACCCCGGCAATTGCCGGGCCCCCGCAGTGCCGGATCTGTGGAAAGCCTGGCTCCGGGGGGAGGGGCTTTACGACCCAATGGGGCGGGCAAATAATACGGAATACGGTCGATTCGAAAGGAGAGACGGTATGTCATCATCAAGCGGAAAGACCGGCGGGGCCGTGGCCGAGGCCCGTCGGATTCAGCAGGAGCGGGAAAAGACCTACCGGGAGCGGGCCCTCAAGCTCTTCCCCTGGGTCTGCGGACGGTGCGGCAGGGAGTTTTCCGGAAAGCGGCTCAAGGAGCTGACGGTCCACCACAAGGACCACAACCACGACAACAACCCGCCCGACGGGAGCAACTGGGAGCTCCTCTGCCTCTACTGCCACGAAAACGAGCACAACCGTTACGAGGTGGCCGACTGGTACGAGGAAGACGGGTCCGCCCGGGACTCCGAGCCCGCGGCCGACCATGACAACAAGCCGTTCGCGGGTCTGGCCGACCTCCTCAAGGGCAAACCCTGATGGGGACCGCTCCGGGCGGGGTTGACCGGATGGTGCCCGCCCCGCCGCGGACCTTACTCGGGGGCCATCCGTGAGCTGCCTGTTTGGCTACGTCGGCCGGCCTCATCCTCAGCTTCTGGCGAAGATGGCCGGCCGGCTCAGCCATCGCTGCCGGGGCGGCTGGGAGCGGCTGGGGTTCGGGATCGAATCCGGCTGGACCGCCGAGATCGGGCGGGGCCGGGCCGACCGAAGTGAGGCGCCGACAGTGGCATCGGCCGTTGACGAGCGCGAAGGCCGAACGATCCTCGGATACGCCGGGGTGATCTTCAACGCCGATGCCGTGATCGACTGCTGCCCGCCGACGGTCGAGGACCTCGTGCGGACCCTCGGGAAGAGCCCGTCGGGGATCGACCGGCTGGAAGGCGCCTTCGTGGGGGCCCTGGTCCGGCGACGGTCAGCGTTTCTCTTCCGAGACCCGGCCGGGATCAAGGTCCTCTACTGGACCCGGACCCGGGACCGGCTGGTTTTCGCCAGCGAGATCAAGGCCCTGTTCGCCGACCCGGCGGTGGAGCGGACCCTCCGGATCGGAGCGATCCCGGAGTATCTCACCTTCAGCTTCATCCCCGGGGAACGGACCGCCTTCGAGGATATCCACGAGCTGGCACCGGGATCGATAATCCAGTTTCACAACGGGGATGTCCACCCCCGCCGCCATTTCATCTTCGAGGAGCGGGCGGAGGACGACTCCGAGGGCCGCCTTTCCGACCCCGACCACATAGGCCGGACCCGGGCGGCTCTTTATCAGTCGGTGGCCGAAGCCTGTGCCGTGGCCAAAGACCCTCCGGCCGTGTTTCTGTCCGGCGGGATCGACTCCAGCGCCGTCCTCGCCCACGCCGCCCGGTTCTATCCGGACCATCGCCTGAAGACCTTTTCGATCCACTTCGGCCCGGAATTCGCCAATGAAAACGAGTACGTCGGCATGATGGTGGAACGCTGCGGGACCGATCACACCTGGCTGGAAATCCGCCCCCGGCGGTTCCTCGACCGGATGCGGGAGATCATCTACCGACTCGACGACCCCATCGGCGACCCGATTACCGTCCCCAACTACCTGATGGCCGAAGCGGCATCGTCGGTGGCCCGGGTGGTCTTAAACGGCGAAGGGGGCGATCCCTGCTTCGGCGGCCCCAAAAACATCCCCATGATGCTCGCCCGGATTTACGGCCCTCCCCCCGGCGAGCCGCCGGACGGCTATCTCGAGCGCTGCTACCTCCACACCTACCGGAAGTGTTTCACCGACCTGGACTCGCTCCTGGTCCCCGAGGTCCGCCAGGCCGCCGGGGGAGACGCGGCCCTGGTCGATATCCTGACGCCGTTTTTCCACGCCGACCGGCCCCGGCGCTTTCTCAACCGGCTCATGTCCGCCAACATCCGGCTGAAGGGCGCCGACCTGATCCTGGTCAAGGTGGAGAAGATGACCGCCGCCAACGGGCTCCTGGCCCTGCCCCCGCTCTTCTCCCGGCGGATCATCGAGACCAGCATGGCCTGCCCGCCCCGACTCAAGCTGATGGGGAACGTGGAAAAGGGGATACTCAAGCGGGCGGTGGCCGGAGTGGTCCCCAACCCGATCATCAACCGGCCCAAGTCGGGGATGATGGTCCCGGTCCGGTTCTGGCTCCAGGGGGAGATGCGGCGGTATGCCCGGGACGTCCTGTCCAGACGCCGGCTCCGCCGGTTGGGATACTTCAACGTCGATTACGTCCGAAAGCTCCTCGACTACGACCGAACCGAAGTGGTCGGCGCCCGGCACGGCCTCAAGCTCTGGATGCTCATCACCTTCGTCCTCTGGCATGAGACGATGGTGGAGGGAAAGTAGAAGACCCGACCGATCCGGTTAGTCCTCGGGGTCCGTTCCGTCGAGAAAATCGAGCATGGCCTTGGCTTCAGGGGCCAGCGAGCCGTCCGGCCGGTCCGCGAGCCCGGCAAACCGCTTTCGGGCCGCCGCCCGGTCCCCCTCCCAAAAGTCGATCATCCCCAGCTTGTACCGGCTTTTGTGGGCCTCGAGGGATTCGGGATGCCGACCGATGGTTTCCAGAAAGGCGGCCCGGGCCGCCGTCAGGTCCCCGAGGCCGATCTGAGCCTTGGCAATGAAAAAGTGGGCCCGGCTGGCGTGCTTGCCTGACGGATGGTCCTGGATGTAACCCCGAAGCAGCGGGATGGCGTCGGCGTATCGGCCTTGAGTTACCAGCTCCCGACCCGAGACGAATCCACTTCCCTTTGACTCCCAAACCTCCCCACAGCCGCCCGAAAGTCCGACGGCCAGGAAGATGGCCGCCATGATGGCGGCTCCCCTGCCCCGCCGCTGCCAAGTCTGTTTCATGATAATTTCTCCCGTTAATTTGTCCGGTGGCGCACCCGGGGAAAGGTCGTCCCCCCGAGGGCCTGCTGGGCCACGCCAATGACCACAAAGCAATGTGGATCGGTCTGGCTCACGATGTGAGTGAGATTGCCGACCTGGGAACGGTGGATGATGCAGTAGAGCATGGCGCGACGCCGATCGGTGTACCCGCCGGTTACCTCCCAATGGGTCACCCCTTTGCCGAGTCCCGTCATGAGGGCGGTTTTCAGGTTGTAGGGTTGATCGGTGATGATCATCGCCGTCCGGACGTGGCTGGCGCCCTCCAGCGTGAAGTCGGCGGCGATCCCCGAAAAAAAGAGGGTGAGCATCGATAATAGGGCCAGCTCCCACCCGAAGACCAGGCCGGTGAGGGCAATGATGCTCCCGTCTGTGTAGAGAAAGGTCTGGCTCAGGGGAAAGCCGGTCCGGTTCTGGATGATCCGCCCGACGATGGTGGTCCCGGCAAAGCAGCCCCCGGCCCGGAAGATCAAGCCGTTGCCCACCCCGAAGATGATTCCGGCGTACAGCGCGGCCAGCAGCGTGTTGTCGGTAATCGGATAGGGCGTCAAGACTGTGGGCAGACAATAGATAAAGGCATCGGTGGCCACCGAAAAAATCAGAAGCGACAGAGCCACCGAAAAGATGAACCGCCACCGATCGAGGTGGTAAAATCCGAGGACCACCAGGGGGATGTTCATGATCAAAAACATCACTCCCTTAGGCCAGTCGGTGAATTGACCGATAATGATGGCCAGGCCGCTCAACCCGCCGGCCGTGATGTTGAAGGGGACTTGAAAGAGGCTGTACCCCAGGGCGGTGATGAGCGCTCCAAAACAAATGAGCCCCTGCTGCCGGGCGAGCCGTGCAGGGCTGACATGGGGAAACCATTTCCGGAAGAAGCGACGGCGTTTCAACGTCATGATGACTCCCTGAACTGAAATCGTCAAGGTCGAACCGCGCACAGCTCGACCGGTTACCGCCGTCAACCCTTATCATCAAACCGGTTTCGGTCAAACGGGAAAGGGGGCGTCCCTGGGGACCCGGCACGGAGGCTTGCCCAATTCGGCTGACCGATCCCGATATCAAGCGGGATACATCCGCGCGGGGCTAACGAAAAACTAGCGTGCCGCTAATCCCGCCCGAATCTCTCCACGCCATAAATTCTGCGTAGCGGTTGCGGAACCTTACCACCACAATCTGATCAAAGGAGAAGCCGCCATGGATTCAACGGACCGTCAGACCGCCCGAGGCCACCTTACCCCGTTGAATGTGTTTCGGATTTCCCTGGCCTGGCTGTGGATGCGGCGTCCCTCCGCTTTGTTAAGGGCTCGGCATTCATGATCTGGATGCGCACCCTGCCCCGTTAGCGTACTCGGCACGCGGACCCGGCGCCGCGGCATGAAACCCCAATTCCATCTTTGAAAGGACTTGATCAATGAACATGCACTACTTTGAGCACAACCCGTCGACAAATGGAAAGGCATTCCGGGCCTGGTCCGGATGTCTGGTCGGATTGACCCGGAAGACCAGCCGGATCGCGGAGGCCCGCCATGCGCTGAATCGTCAGGCACTCATGGGAGAAGCCGTCCAGACCGATCGCTATCTCAACACGTTGGAGACCCTTCTGACGGAGATGGCCGACGACCTGGAGCGCGCCTCCGGCCATCTGCCCGTCAATGGGATGACGCCCATCTGGAAATCCATCCGCTCGTTTCCGGACACTGAAGGATACCGGCAATCACGGCACCTGCACCGGCAGATCCTGAAAGCAACCACTGAATGGTTGCGGGCCGCCTCGGGGTCCGTCAGGGAAGGGGGCAAGCTCTTCGCCGATCCGGAAACCGTGGAGCGGGGATTCCGGCGGGCCATCGACCAATACGAGGCTCAGATGCAGCAGACCCATCAGATCCTCACGGACTGGATGGACACCGCCGGCGACCAGATGGCCCAGGTTTTTGAGATGTCGGCCCCCTTTTTATGGATGGTCCAATCCGCTGAACAGGCGGCGGAAGCAGCTCCTTCGGAGACCGATGCACCGGATAACGAGGCTGAATAGTGTCCGCCCAGAAATCGGAACATTCGGTCGAAATCAAGGCGCACGAAAGATTGGACATCAGGCATCTATTTGATCTTACGAGGATAAAATGATGACCGAAGGGCAGTTATCGGGCAAATCGGCCATTTCTGGATAATTACTGAATAACGGGTAAGCCCATCTCCTCCCGGCGGAGCGGGATCAACCGGCGCGATCGGTTTTCCGCTCCGCTCTCGTCAATCCCCATCATAAAATGCCTCCCGGTCGTCCCCCCCAAAAGGCAGGACACCACTGTTTTCGTTCCATCCAAATACAGGGTTAAGCCTTCGTGCTAGCCTGGTCTTTGACTTGACCCATCGCTCATGATATCTACCCTTAAAGAATTTGTGATCGGGCAGCATCAACGCATCGGGATAGAAGCATTCATAAGCACATCGCCCAAAGACCCGAGTTGATCTGACGGCCGCTGCGATTGGAGCTTTCATGGCTTGTAATGATCCGATTTGGTGCGAATCCGCATCCTTTTATTTGACGGCGTTGTTTTTGAAAATGACTCGACCCGCGGCGGAACAAAAATGAACGCCGGGATGAAATCCCCGTCAGGCCTTTCAGGGCAGCCAACTCAGATTCGGACACCGGAGGGACGGCGCGCCGGACACCCAAGCGGGAAGCAGACCATGAATCATCGGACACCAATTAAAATCGCCGCCATCTATTTCGCCTTCGGGGTGTTATGGATTCTTGTCTCGGACCGCCTCGTCGAGCGACTCTGCCCGACCCCCGAGTGCCTGGTCATCCTTCAGACCCTCAAAGGGTGGGTTTTTATCCTCATCACGGCGATTCTGATTTACGCCCTGGTCCGCCGGGATGTCTTCCGACTCATTGACTCCCGGGCGGCCCTGGCGGAACGGGACCTGAGCCTTTCCCGAACCGAACGGCTCCTGGAGGCCGTCATCGACCAGTCACCCATCCCCATGACCATCGTTTCATCCGACGGGACCCTGGAGCGATTCAACGAGGCCTGCCGGCGTCAGCTCGGCGTTGAGGACGAGCCGGAAATCCGTCCGGGGGTCAACTTCTACGAGGTCAACCACACCTGGACCGCTTACACAGCGGACGGGGAGCCCATCCCGGAGCATGATCTCCCGGTGGTGAAGACCCTGCGCGGGGAGCCGACTCTGGATGGGGAGCTGCGGATCGTGACCAAAACCGGGGCCGAGCGGTGGCTTTCAATCCACAGCGTGCCGGTGGTCGATGCTGACGGCCGGATCATCGCCGGTTTCATGGCCTTTCCGGACATCACCGCCCGGAAGCAGGCCGAGGACGCTTTAAAGGTGAGTGAGCGCCGCTTTTCGGACATCACCAACCGGGCCCCGGCGGTGATCTACGTCAAGGACCCATCCGGGCGCTACACCTTTGCCAACCGGTATTTCGAGAACCTGTCCGGCTTGTCCGCCAAGATGGTGGTCGGCCGGACCGACGCGGATCTCTTTCCCCCCGAAGTGGCCGAGCGCTTCACTGAAAACGACCGTGAGGTGATCCGGACCGCCAAGCCCGTGGAGATCGAGGAAATCGGCCCGGTGGACGGCGAGATGCACACTTTCATATCGGTCAAGTTTCCTCTTCTTGACGACGCCGGCAACATCCGGGAGATTTGCGGAATCTCCACCGACATCACTGAGCGGAAACGGGCCGAACGGGACCTGGCCGAAAGCGAGGACTTCCACCGACAGCTCTTCGAGCATTCCCCCATCGCCCTCTACATCCAGGACTTCTCCGCTGCCGCGGCATCGGTCGCGGCTCTGGTTGAAGCCGGGGTTGACGACCTCGCGGCCTACCTTCGGGAGCATCCGGGGGAAGTCAAACGGCTGGCCCGGCAGGTGACCATCTCCAAAATCAACCGGGCCGCGCTGGACCTCTACGGCATCCAATCGATTGCGGATTTGACCAATCTAAGCCAGGCTATCATCATATCGGACTGCCGGCATGTCATCGACCAGCTCGTCGCCCTCTGCGGGGACGCCGAGCACTGGGAGGGGGAGGCCCGAAACCGGACCCCGGACGGCCGGACCCTGGAGCTGATCATCCGGAAAGCGGTGATCCACCGAGGGGAGCGGGGGTTGTCCAAGGTCCTCGTCTCCCTCACCGACCTCACCGCCATCAAACAAGCCGAGCAGGAGCGGAATCGCCTTGAGGATCGGCTCCGTCAGGCCCGGAAGATGGAAGCCATCGGGACCCTCGCCGGGGGCATCGCCCACGACTTCAACAACCTCTTGATGGGCATCCAGGGCAACGTCTCCATGATGCTCGTCGGGCTAAGCGAGAATGACCCGATCCACAGCCGGCTCACGAGCATCGAGCGCTATATCGAAAACGGAGCCGGTCTCACCGGCCAGCTCCTGGGATTTGCTCGAGGCGGCAAATACGAGGTCCGGCCCATCGACGTCAACAATCTGCTCCAAAACAGCCTGGAAATTTTTGCCCGAACCCACAAGGAGCTGACGGTCAGCCACTGCCTGGCGGATGAGCTGCCCCCGGTGGCGGCCGACCGGACCCAATTGGAACAGGTCCTGCTCAACCTCTTCATCAACGCCTGGCAGGCCATGCCCGAAGGCGGAAAGCTGATGCTCGAAACCGTGGTGGTCGATCTTGACGCCCGGTATGTCGAGCCCTTCGGCGTCCCGCCGGGCCGCTATGTCCGGATCTCGGTCACCGACACCGGCGTGGGCATGGACCGAGCTACCCAGGAGCGGATATTCGACCCCTTTTTCACCACCAAGGAGACCACCCGGGGGACCGGCCTCGGATTGGCATCGGCTTACGGGATCATTAAAAACCACGGCGGCATCATCACGGTTTACTCTGAGCCGAAACAGGGGACCACCTTCCACATCTACCTTCCCCCCGCTGACACGGACGTCGCCCATGATCTCCCGGAGATCGACGATACGGTGGTTTTCGGCACCGAGACGATTCTTCTGGTGGACGACGAGGAAAGCATCCTCGAGGTGGGCGCGGAGATGCTCCGGGCTTTGGGCTACACCGTCCGGACCGCACCCGACGGGGCGTCGGCTCTCGCCCAATATGAAGCTGACGGAGCCGGCATCGACCTGGTCATCCTCGACATGATCATGCCCGTGATGCCCGGCGCCGCCGTGTTCAAACGCCTCCGGGAGGTGAACCCCAACGCAGCCGTGCTCCTTTCATCCGGATACAGCATCAATGGCCAGGCATCGGACCTGCTCCGCCTCGGCTGCAACGGCTTCATCCAGAAACCCTTCAAGATGGCCGATCTTTCCCGAAAGGTCCGGGAAATCATCGACAGCCGGCGGCCCGGCCAATAACGGATATGCGGATTCAAGACTCGGCATCCTCAACATTTATTGACGGTCACCCCGAACCGGATCAGAATGCGGGTCAGCAGCCGGTTTACCATGTATTTGACAATGCGCGCGGTCTGGGCTCCGTTATTATCGATCGGAACGGTAAGTCTGGATTCGGCGTGAGGTCATGGGTTGAGCGCTTAGGGCCGCCCGAACGCGGCATCTCTGAAATCGGGCTTGATAGCGTCGGACGGCATGTCAAGGCGGAAAGGATGAAGAGGATGAAGGTCAGCGTTGAAGTATTGGGGCCGATCTGCTAACTTAGCAAAAAGCAGCGGGAGGGGATGGCTCCGGATCAGCCCAGGCTTTTAAAAATCAGCCGGAGGGCGATGAAAACGAGAAGCCCCCCGAGCGTCCGGCGGAAGCCCGTTTCCGACATCCGGAGAAAGACCCGGTTTCCGAGGCTGATCCCGATGGGGATGGTGGGCAGGGTCACCAAACCCAACAGCAGGATCTCCCGGGTGAGCTGGCCGGTGAGGGCGAAGGTTCCGGTCTGGGCCACGGCGGCGGGGATAAAGATGATCACCAGGAGCCGGCGAAGGCGGGCCTTGTCCAGGTACCGGCCGAAATGAAGGACCAGGGGCGGCGCGCAGATCCCGATGAACCCGCCGCAGATCCCGGAAAAGAGGCCCACCGACAGGTCCCCCGGTCCCGCCGCCGCCGGCGTCGCCTCCGTCCGGACCGATGCTCCGGCCCGGCGGAAGAACCAGATCCCGGTGAGCAGAAAGGCGGACCCCAGGATGGCCTGGAACCGCTGGGGGGAGATGACCTTGAGCATCAGGGCCCCGATGACCGAGCCGATGATCATGGCGGCGGAGATGGGAATCCAGTACCGCTTCCGGATGGGCAGCGGGTCGATCCGCCACATGAACAGCCCGCCGAAGATGTTGACAAACGCGGCGAGGATCACGGTCTCCTTGGCCGGGATGACCAATGAGGACAGGGCCACGATGACGGTGCTGGTGCCGGTCCCGGCGGTCCCTTTGAGGAAAAACGCCAGCAGACCGATGAGCGGGATAAAGAGGTAATCGAGGGGCATGGGAAGCGATCCGACGGATTTGGGGTTAGCGATGGACGAGCGGATGACGGTCCGGGTCGGTGATGACGGCGTGCTGATTGAGGCGCCCGACTCGGCGGGGAATCCGGCCCGGGTCCGGTTGCGCCCGTCCGATGCCCTGATGCTCCTGGATATGCTCACGGCCGAAGCCGACCGGCTCCGGGCCGCCGCGGACGCCGCATCGCCCCTGCCGGTCCGGTTCGACTTCCGGTAGCGCGGTCGGCTTCATCGGTCGGTCTCCCGGTTCGGACCGGACAGCAACGCCTTTAAATCCGGGGGCAGGGGGGCCCGGAGCCGGAGCCGCTCACCGGTGACGGGGTGGTCGAAGGTGAGCCGGGCGGCGTGGAGGGCCTGGCGGTTCAGGACCAGGCGGCGCCGGTCGGCCGCCGTGAGGCGGTCGGCGATGAACCTTAGAAAGATCCGGTCGTCCGGGCCGTAGAGCTTGTCGCCCACCACCGGATGGCCTAAAGCCAGGAGGGTCGCCCGGATCTGGTGGGTCCGGCCGGTGAGCGGCTCGGCGGCCACCAGGGAGAGCCCGTTGCGGTGCCAGAGGCCCCGGAACCGGGTCCTGGCCGACCGTCCCGGCGGTCGATCTCCGTTTCGGGCGGGTCCGGATGCCTCATCCATCGGACCGGGCCGGAACCGCTGCTTTTTCCGGACGGGGCTGTCCTTGTCCGGCCCGATGGTCCCCTCGACGGTCATCGGGGTCCGGGAAAAGCGGCCTTCGACGAGCGCCAGGTACCGCTTGGCCACGGTGCCTTGAGCAAACTGGGTCGCGCAGGCCCGAGCGGCCTCGGGACGGCGGGCGAGCAGGACCAGGCCGGAGGTTTCCCGGTCGAGGCGGTGGACAAATCCCAGATGGGAATTGTAATCGACCGGCCGGAGGTATGCCCAGAGGGTGTTTTCGTGGTAACGACCCCCCGGATGGCAGGGGAGGTTGCCCGGCTTGTCCACGGCGATAAGGTATTCGTCGGCGTAAACAATCCGGTACCGATGGTCCACCGGCGGCTCGGCGACCTTGCCGGGCTGATAAACCAGGTGGTCGCCGGGGGCGAGCCGCTGGTCCGGGCCGGCGGGCTCCCCGTTGACCCGGACCGCTCCCGCCGCGATCTCGCCGAGCCATCCGATCCGGTCAAGGTAGGTAAACCGCCGGGCGAGGTAGTCGGGCAGAAGGATGCCGGCCGCCTTGGCGCTGATCCGGGTTTCGGAGCGTCGCTTCACGGAGTTTCCCCGAAGGGCAGGGCTTGCCGGATGGTTTTGGAGAGCGAGTCTGACATGGGCGTGCTTTCGATATCCTCCGAGGGAGGCGGGTTCATGATTATCGTTTGGGACAATCGGGCTCGCCGGACCCATCCCCCCGGCGCCAC
>CAYNGG010000003.1:27595-35552 GCA_964396575.1 uncultured Desulfobacteraceae bacterium
CTATTATTTGGCGTCCCTACAGGACGCTTGAAGCCCGTGCCTTATTATCGCCATTACAGGTAATATGCCTGAAATCATAGCATGATCATCCCCCCTGCCCTTCCGGGTTTAACATGTTGGCTCCCCCTGGGAGCGCGGGCGTCTCGCCCGCTTGTTTGCGGGCTGGAAGCCCGCGTTCCCAGGTATTATCTCCTTAAAACATTTCATGTTCATCCCCCTGAAGAGGGGTTAAATCTACACCGGGATCTGGATATGAACCTTATGCTTCGACGACTCGCGATGCTGGGACTCATGGCCCTGCTGGCCCTTTCGGTCGGCTGTGCCCACCTGGGACCATCCGACGGGCCGGACCGGGCCGAAACGCTCTACTGGCCCGAAACGGATGATACCCTGGCCGGTCGGCATGCCCCGGCCTTTCTGGCCCGGGGGACCGAAGATCCGGCCAACCGGATCGGCCGCCCCGTGGCTCGGGGGACCCGGTTGGGGGTCGAAATCGACATCGACCCGGAAGCCCCGACAATCTACACCGAGGTCCAAGACGTTTCAACCCCCAAGGCGCGGTACACCAACCTGATCTACCGGATTCACTTCCCCGAGGTGCCTTTCCGCCTGATCCCGTTCCGACTCACCGCCGGCGACAACGTGGGCATCCTGGTGATCGTAACGGTGGACGGCGGCGGCCGGCCCGTTCTGGTGACCACGGCCGGAACCTGCGGGTGTTACGCGGCGGTGGTCCCCACCGATGCCCTCGACCCATCGGCCTGGCCCGACGGGTGGGACCCGGCCGGCTTCGAGCTCTATGGCGAGGAGATGCCGGGTTTGCTCCGGACGGCGGAGATGGCGTCTCCCCGGGTGGTGGTCCACCTCCGGCCGGAAATCCACCGGGTGACGGACCTGACGGTGGTCGATGCCGCCGGCGGGATGCCCCCCCTCCCCGCTGCCCCCCGGCGCCGGGCGGATTTGATGCCCGTGTCGGCCCTCGACGCCCTCGCCCATGATGGCGGGACGGTCAGCCTCTTTTACGACGACTGGCCCCTGACCGGCTTCGTCAAGGGGGCCTTCAAGCCGTGGGAGACCCTGTTGCTCGGCCCCATCAGCCTCGACCCCTTTGTGGGGATGGACAAACGCTACGGGGACACCGAAGAGACCGGGAACCCGTTTTACACCAGCCTCAAGCCCTGGAACCGCCGGGCCTCGGACCTCTGGCATTTCCAGCGGTTTTTGCGCTTCTGGGGATGGGACCTCTAAGGGGACGGTGATGGCCCGCAAGCTCTGGATAATCGGAACCGGCCTCTTGCTGGCGGTCGTGCTGGTGTTGTTTCTGGTCGGCCGGACCGATCCGCCGCCGGTGGACCCCGCGGACCGGGTTCCCGACCTGCCGCCGGCCGAAGACCTGTCCGGCCGGCGGGTGACGGTACTGACCAACCCGCCCCATCTGGAGGCCATGGATGCTCTGGCCGACTGGTTCCGGGCCGAAACCGGCGCGGTGGTGGACAACGTGGTGGTCAACTACGGGGAGATGCTGACGGCCATCCTCGATGACATCCGGAGCCCCTCCCCGCGCCTCGACGTGGTGATGTTCTGGTACATCGACCTCGGGGCCCTGGTCGAGGCGTCCGCCCTGGTGGACCTCACCGACTGGATCGAGGCCAACCGGCCCGTCCTCCGGGTGGAGGATTACGTGGACGCCCTCTTTGCCCCCTATACCGAATACCATGGGAGACGATACGCCCTCCCCTTTGACGGCGACACCCATGTCCTGTTTTACCGGCCGTCGATCCTGAAGCGACACGGGCTGTCGCCGCCGGCAACCTGGGCGGAATTCAGCCGGGCCGCCCGGACGATCACCCAAGCGGAGCGGGGTAAGGGGATTTACGGGACGGCGATCATGGCTCCCCACAATCCCATGGCGGTCATCTCCACTTTCATGAACCGCCTGGCCGGCTTCGGCGGTCAACTGATGGACGAAGAGGGCCGCCCGACCCTCGATACCCCGGCGGCGAGGGCGGCCCTGTCGGCTCTCGTGGCCCACTCCCGCCATGCCCTGCCCACTCCGGTGGAGACCGACTGGGAGGTCTCCCGGGACGCTTTTCTGTCGGGCCGGCTCGCCATGGTGGAGCAGTGGACGGACATCGGGGTGATGGCCGAGGACCCGGCTCAATCGACCATCCGGGGCGACTGGGGCGTAGTGCCGATCCCCAGGGCCGGCCCCGACGGCGTCCACCGGCCGCCCCTCAACGCCGGGTTCAGCCTGGGGATCTCGACCAGCGCCCGGCACCCGGAAGCGGCCCGTTCTTATCTCCTTTTTGCCGGCCGGCCCGACACCTGCCTCCGGCTCAGCATGATCAACGGCGGCGTTGACCCGGTCCGCCGGTCCACCCTCGACTCGGACGCATACCGGGAGTTTGCTCCGCGTTTGGCTGAGGCGGTCGGGAGTGCCATCGCTTCGGCCGTGCCCTGGCCCCGACATCCCCGGATGGCCGACCTGCTGGACGGGCTCAGCAGAGGGATCATCGCCGCTTTGGAGGGACGCCGCTCACCGGAGGAGGCCTTAAAGGAGACCCAGGCCCGATGGGAAGCGGTTCTGGCGGAGCCGGCGGCCCACCGAGGCGGAGATGGCCCCTGAACCGTCTCCGTCCCACGACTCCGCCCACTCGGGACTCCGGCTCCGGTATCAGATCCTGATCCTTTTGGCCGGCGCCATTGTGACGCTCGCGGTGGGAGCCGGCGGAGCCACCTGGGTGGCGCTCAACGATGCCCGCTCGGAGATGGGCCGGCAGAGCCGGCGGATCCTGGCGGACCAGACGGAGACTTATATTGAAAAGCTGGTCCGGGGGCAGGTGGCCAGCCTGGACGGGCAGCTCCGGACCGCCCGGTTCGCCGCCAACTTCGGGGCGGTCCACCTGGCCGACTCGATGGGCCATCACGCCATCGACGAGGTGGACCTGGCCGCGCTCCTCTCCACCCTCTTCATGGGGGTCGATTTCTCGGCCGCCGCCTATTTCGTCACCCAGTCCGGAGATTTACGGTCCTATCCGCCGGCCGGTCCCGAGGCCGACCCGGCCGAAGTCGCCGATTATGCCCGGTCGGCGGCGGTCGGGGGCGAGGCCGGGGCGAAGGGGGTCCAACCGACGGGCTGGACCGATGTTCACCCTTCTCCGCTGATCGGGCGCTACGAGCAGGTGGTGGACGCAGTGGCGCCGACCTACACCGGCGCCGGGCTGGCCGGATATACGGGGGTGAGCGTCTCGCTGACCCGCCTGATCGCCGAGCTCAACCAGCATCCGCCCATCCGGGGCGGCTACACCTTTATCCTCAACGACCGCCGCCACCTGGTGGCCGCCCCGCCCCATGCCCGGCTGGAGCTGCTCCGGCCCGAACAATACCAGGGCAGGGGAACCGTCGATCTGAGGGAAGCGGGGGAGCCCGCCTTCCAGGACCTGATGGCGCGGATGGCCCTGGGAGAGACGGCCGTTTCCCGGCTGCCGCTGCCCGGCGGAGACCGGTACGTGGCCTACAGCCCTCTGCGGACGCTTCCCTGGCGACTCGGGCTGGTGATCCCGGTGGAAATGGCCACGGCCGCGTCAGCGGACCTCGTGGCCGTGGTCGATCGGGGGACCCGGGAAGTCCTCGGGCGGATGGTCTTCTGGACCGGTTGCCTCCTGGCGGCGTCGCTTTTGGCCGGGTTGATCCTGAGCCGGCGGATCGTCTCGCCCATCCGGGAGCTGGCCGAGGCGGCCCGGGAGATCGAGCGGGGTAATCTAACACCGCCCCGCCGGCGCCGTGGCCGGGGCGGCGAGGAGATCGCGACCCTGGGCCGGGCCTTTGACCGGATGGCCGAGCGCATCCGGGAGACAGTCGATGACCTCAACCGCCAAAACGAGCAATTGGCGGCCGAAAGCAGCCGCCGCCGGCAAGCCCTGGACCAGCTAGCCGAAAGCGAAGCCCGGTTCCGGTCCCTGGCCGAGGGCTCCCCGGACGTGATCTTCACCTTGGACGGCTTCGGGGCGTTGACCTATCTCAACCCGGCTTTCGAGACCATCCTGGGCGGGCGGCGGGAGGACGCCCTGACCCGGCCGTTTACCAGCCTGATCCATCCAAAAGGCGGAGACGCCGAGGGGTGGAAAACCCTCCTGGCCCGGGTCCGGGATGCGGGCGAGACGGTCCGGGATGTCGAGGTGACCGTGACCCACGCCGATGGGACGCCCCGGCAGCTCAGCGTCAGTTGCGCCCCGAACCGGATCGGCACTGATGCCGCCGAGGGCCTGGTGGGGATCATGAAGGACGTCACCGAGCAGCGAAAGACCGAGGCCCGGCTTCAGACCGCTTTGAAAATGGAGGCGGTGGGGACCCTGGCCGGGGGGCTGGCTCACGATTTCAACAACCTCCTGACCGGCGTTTTGGGCCATGTCTCCCTCATGCGGCTGAACGTCGGGGATGATTCGCCCCATACCGACCGGCTCGACCGGATCGAAAAGGCGGTGGAAAGCGGCGCCGAGCTGACCCGGCAGCTCCTCGGGTTTGCCCGGGGCGGCAAGTACGAGGTCCAGCCGGTGGAGATCAACCGGCTGGTGCGGGAAACGGTAGCGATGTTCGCCCGGACCCGGAAAGAGGTTGCCATCCACCAGTCGTTTGGAGAGGATGTCGGGGCGGTGGAGGCCGACCGGGGTCAGATCGAGCAGGTTCTCCTGAACCTCTTCATCAACGCCTGGAACGCCATGCCCGACGGCGGGACCCTGTTTCTGGCGACGGAAAACCTGACCCTGGACGAGGACGTCACCGGCCCCCACGGCATCGCGCCCGGCCCTTTTGTAAAGGTCTCGGTGACCGACACCGGCTCCGGGATCGAGCAGGCGCACCTGGAGAAGATCTTCGAGCCCTTTTTCACCACCCGGCCCCGGGGCCGGGGGACCGGTCTGGGGCTGGCATCAGCTTACGGGATCGTCAAGAATCACGGCGGCCTGATCACCGTTTACAGCGAGACGGGGCGGGGATCGACCTTTAACATCTACCTGCCGGCCTCCGACCGGCGGGCCGAGGCCATGGCGGCGCCCCCGCCGGTGCCGGCGAAGGGGAGCGGGACCGTGCTCCTGGTGGATGACGAGGCCATGATCCGGGAGATCGGCCGGGACCTCCTGACGGAGCTGGGCTACGAGGTCATCACCGCCGAAAGCGGGGCCGAGGCCGTGGAGCGCTTTCGGGACCACCGGGACCGGATTCACCTGGTGATCCTCGACATGATCATGCCGGAGATGGGCGGCGGGGAGACCTTTGACCGTCTTCGGGAGATCGACCCGACGGTGTCGGTCCTGCTGGCCTCCGGCTACAGCGAAAACGGCCAGGCGGCGGAGATCCTCGAGCGGGGCTGCCGGGGGTTTATCCAGAAACCGTTTTCACTTCGCCAGCTTGCGGAGAAGGTCGCCCAGGCCGGCGGGGCGGTCTGATCAGTCCGGCGGGGTGATCCGGCGCTGGTCCGGCTCGGGATGAGGCCGGTAGAGGATCGCCACATGGCCGATCACGCCCACCAGCGAGGCATCGATATCGGATGCCAGGGCGTTGACAAGGGCCGCTTTCCGGTCCCGTTCCTTGAAGTCGATGAGCTTGACCTTGATCAGCTCGTGGCGGAGAAGCGCCTCGTCGGTGGATTGGAGAACGGATTCGGTGATGCCCCGGCTTCCCACGAAGACAACGGGCTTGAGGGAATGGGCGAGGCCCTTTAAATAGCGTTTCCGTGCGCCGGTCAGGCCGTGGTCCATGGAGACTCCTTTCGGGCGGGCGCGGATTCAAGAATTGACAGGCCCGCGGCGATGGGTATAATTTAACCCGTTTATCGCTTGGTTGGCAAGCGCCCGATTACGATTCAGAAGGGAAACGGAACGGGCAGACCCGCGGGCGGGCGGACCCCGATCCGGCGGGGCGGTTCCGTCCGTGCGACGGGGATCACATCGACACTTTTCGGTCGAAGGCGGATGGCGGCGGGGAGGACGCGGCAGCGGGCGGACCCATGGGGCCGGCCGGCGCGGCCGCGCCAAGGGCGGCCCGTTGGCGGCGTGGAAGCGGGGGAGCGCCATGAGCTCGCCGGAAGCAGTGTTCAAAATTATCGAGGACAACAACTGCCCCCTCTATGTCCTCGATGACGAGCTCAGGCTCTCGGGTCAGGCCCTCTTGCTCAAGGGGAAGGAAGAAAAGACCTTCATCACCACCTCCGTCATCAAGATCCCCCATGAAAAGCCGGCCTGCCGGATTCTGGTCGAGGACATCACCGCGGTCCTGATCAAGTATGAGAGCATGAGAAGCGTCAACCGCTGCGTGATCAATTGCAGCGGCTGTTCGGGGATGATCCGGCTCGAATACCGGCACCGGAAAGGGTCCCCGGCCCCGCCGATCCGGAAAGGCGCCCCATCGGGCGACATCAGCGCCCTGGTCAGTCTGCTCTATATCTTCCCGATCTTTCAAACCCTGGATGAACGGGATATCGAGCGGATCGTTCCCATGCTCCGGATGAAGAAATACGCCAAGGGGGCCACCATCCTCCGGCAAGGGGAGATCGGCGAGAAGCTCTATATCATCATTTCGGGGAAGGTGGAAGTCCTGGTCGAGGAGGGCTTGAGCATCGGCTACATGGAGCGGGGCGACGTTTTCGGGGAGATCAGCCTTCTGGTGGGCAGCCCCATCGGGGCCACCATCCGGGTGGTCGAGCCGACCCGGGTGCTGTTCATCAACGCCCCCGACTTCAAGCGGATCTTGGCCGAGTTCCCCTCGCTCCAGAGCTATTTCGCCCGGCTCATGGCCGAGCGGCTGGCCCGGACCAACGACGAACGGGCCGAAGAAGTGACATCGGGGATGATCGGGACCTTGAGCGAGATGTCCCCTTCGGAGCTTTTCCAGACCTTGAACCTCAACCGGAAGACCGGGGTCTTGAACCTGGTGCTGCCCAAAGGGCCGGCCAAGGTCCTCTTCAACGGAGGCGGCCTGGTCCGGGCCCGCTACAACGAGTCCGAGGGCCGGGATGCCTTTTTCGAGATCCTCCGGGAAAAAAAGGGGCGGTTCAAGTTCATCCAGGGGCTGTCTGAAAAGGACGCCCAGCGTCCGGAGATCGGTGAGTTCATGTGGCTGTTGATGGAAGGCATTCGGCGGATCGACGAGGAAGCCACCCGCTAAGGGGGCGATGAGACAAGGGAGACGGCGGCCGTGAAAAGGGGACCTGCATGAGCTTTCCGGAGGCGACGTTCAAAATCACCGAGGACAACCACTGTCCCCTCTACCGGGAGGGAGACGAGATTCGGCTTTCGGGCAAAGCCCTGTCGTTAAAGCACAAGCAGGAGAAAACCTTCATCACCACGGCGGTGGTCCGGGTCCCCCTGGATAAGCCGGTCTGCCGGATTCTGGTCTCCAACCTCACCGCGGTCCTCATCGAATACGGCAACATCGAAAAGCTCCCGGATACCTATCAGCTCCGGTGCGGCGGATGCACCGGGACCATCCGCCTGGCCTTTACCCGCGCCCCCCGGACAATCGAGGGCCCATCAATCAATGAAGGCGAAAGCCAGGACATCGGGTTTGCCACCAAGCTCCTCACCCGGTTCCCCATCTTCGAAAGCCTCACGGAAAAGGACATCAAGCGGCTCGTCCCGATCCTCAAGATGAAAAAATTCCCGCGGGGGGCGCCCATCCTCAAGAAGGGGGACCCGGGGAGCAACCTTTATATTATCCTTTCCGGCAAGGCCGAGGTCCTGGTGGATGAGGGGATCAGCATCGGCTACATGGAGCGGGGGGAGGTCTTCGGGGAGATCAGCCTCCTCATCGGAACCCCGGCCGGGGCCACCATCAAGGTGGTCGAGCCGGTGACCGTCCTCTTCATCTACGGCAAGGACTTCAAAAAGGTCCTCAACATGTTCCCCTCGCTCCAGATGTTTTTCGCTCAGTTGCTGGCCAAGCGGCTGGCAAAGACCAACGT
>CAYNGG010000004.1:0-34964 GCA_964396575.1 uncultured Desulfobacteraceae bacterium
GGCGAGGGCTTCTTTCAGGACGGCTTCAGCGGTGATCATCTTTTCGGCCGGCGGTGTTTTGTCCTTGGTTCCCGTTCCCGTTCCCGTTCCTGATCCGGTTCCAGGTCCACCGCCTCCTGGTTCTTCTCCACCGCCTTCACTTTCCCCGCCCTCCGTTCCGGTTTTTCCTTTCTCATCCGGCTTGGGCTTCGGCGGGGGCGGCCAGATCTGGTTCTCTCTGGCGTAAGCGGTGGTCATCACCACCGACCGTTCGTCGATTTGGATTTCCGTCCACGGCTCGCCCCGTCCGCAGAACAGGTCCCCCTCTCGGTAAACGAGCTCCCCCGCCTCGATCCCCTTCCGGATGCCCTTGATGAACACATCGTTGCCCACCAGCATGGGCAGGGCCGGGTTCCGATGGTATTCCGCCCGGAGAGCCGCCGTGGTGATGATGCCCTTTTTGAGCGGCGTTTTCTCCCGGATGAACAGGGGGGAGTCGGGCTCGTCATCCGGCTTCCGGAGCTTGTTGATGCCCTGGAGCACCCGGACCACCTGCTTCTGGCCGTCGCCGGGGTTGGCCGAGGCGTTCTGGACGTCCACCACCGTGTGGCCAAGGTCCACGTCGGCCCCCTCAACCCGGTCCCGGGATGGATAGAAGACATGGCGGTAGGCTTGCTGGACGGCGATCGCCAGTTGTTGCTCGGATGTTCGGTACCACTCATCGAGCCGGTCCTGCTGGTGCCGGGCCAGGTCCTTGCGGCGTTCCGGGTCCCGCAGGGCCGACAGGGCCAGACGGCGGACCATCTTTTTTTTCATCTCCTCTTTTTTCAGGGCATCCACCGTCACGAAGACGAGGTTGTTCCGGTTTTTCCGGACATCCCCGCCGGCCCCTTTTCGTTTGAAGAGCTTGCGGATGAGGTCCGGCAGTGCCGTCCCTTCGCCCGAGACCTCCATGGCGTCGTAGCTGATCACCGCCAGATGGGGTTTCCCGTCCCCCGTGTCGTCCGGGATGTCGTTGGGGATGTTGGGAAACGAGATCATCTGGAAATCCTTGCCGGCGAAGATGGATTTAATCCGGTCGTTGAGCCCCGTCCGGACGTCCCCGCCGTCCACCTGTTTTTCCTGGCGGCTCACCATCTGAGTCAGATTGGCTTCGGTGGAAAACCGCAGGGGGGCGCTGGCCCGGTCGTCCAGGTAAGAGGACGCCTGGACGAACCGGCGGACCGCGTCGTCGATGAAGCTGATGTCGGTACCCGGAGAAAGGAGGGCGTAGCGGAGCTCCTTTTGGGTCAGCCCCTTGAGGTCGTTGTTGAAGGCGAGGGTGTGGAAGAAGACGGCCCGGGCCACATAGGACCCGTAGGGCGGCAGGCCGATGTAGTGGGCGGCATCGAGCTCCTGGGCCAGCGAGGGCTGGTCCCCTTCCACGGCCGCGATGTCGGCCTTTAAGGCCGGAACAAAAGCCCGCTGGCCCAGCTTGGTCACGATCTCCTGCCGGATCGCCTGGGCCGCCGGGTCGATATGGTGGAGATGGATCGCATAGGCGTCCGACGGCTGATCAGCCCACAACCGCTCAACCGTCCGGGCCAGAAGCCGGAGCATCCCCCGGACCCGCTGGAAATGGATCAGGGTGGCGGTCTTCTCCTTGAGGGTCTGGATCAGCTCGGGATGGAGCGGATAACCGTCTCGGAACGCATCTTCCCGCATATCATGAGCCCCGACGGCGGGCAGATGCTCCCGCTGGTCCTCCCACAGCTTCCGATAGGCCGCGATGATCTCTTCGGACCGGCCGTCGTCGATACTGGTGAAGAGCCGCCGCCGGAGAATCCGGACCGTCTCGTCCTCCTCGGTGGGGTCCAGGAGCGTGGCCTTCCGAGCCGATATACTTTCGGCCTCCTCCATGCAGTCGGCGATGAACTGGTTCTCGTCGCCGTAAGCGTCGGTGGCCAGCTTGTCCTTGCCGATGGCCAGGGTGTAAACCAGGGCCGCGTCGGGCGTGGCTTCCACCGCCTTGAAGAGCCCGGTCAGAAAGGCGGTCAACTGGCCGCCGGCCTGAGCCCGGTCCCGGGCCTTGAGCTTCCGGAGGTAGATGGAAAGCTCGTCGATGAGAATGAGAGCCGGGGCGCCGCCAAAAAGCTCCCGGATGGTCTCCGCTCCGGGGGCCACGCCGTCCTCGTCGCTTTTCCGAACCCGGGCGTAGCCCTCCCCGCCGGCCAGGGCATGAGCGATCTCGCCCCAGGGCGTGTAGGCCCGGAGCCCGTTGCCCAGGGACCGCCCATTGGCCGGGTCGGCGTTTTCCCCGTCAAAGGCCGCGATCCGGACCCCGGCCGCCGGCAGGAGAGCCGGATCGATGAATTCATCGACGTTTTGGACCCCCGGCATCCCCCGGGCCGCATGGGTCAGGGCGATGAGGGCGTGGGTTTTGCCGCCGCCGTAATTGGTGTCGAGCCGGAAGATCGACGCCGCTCCCCCGCCGTCGCCCCGGAGCCGCCCGCAGATATTTAACAGCAGGTTCCGGAGCCCTCGGGTCGGATGGGTATTGGCGAAAAACCGGACCGGGTCCCGGTACTCCTCCGGGGCATCCCCCCGGAGCACCTGGGCCAGATCGGCCGCGAAATCCGCTTCCGTAAGCAATCCCTTGCGGACATCTTCTCTCGGTGTGCAGACATCAAACAGGGTGGGTAACGCCATATCTAAAGCACTCCTTTCGTTCCGTCAGCGGGAAACGGCCCGGTTTTTCAAATGCGCTTTCGTCGGCGCAACGGGGATGTCGGCTGTATCGACGGAGAATCCAGCTACCATGAGCCTGATTTTTATCAGAAAGGATATGATTTGTAAAGATTGTGATCCAAAGCGGACCCGACGGCCTCAGTGAAAGACTCGAAGGCCTCAGATCCCATCCCCCCTTGCCCGCCCCGCCGAATTGATTTATAGTCCCATCCCTTGTGTTGGGGAATAGGGAGCCAACCGATGACGATGGATGGGATCAGGTGAGACCTCCGAGGTTTCCAGAGTGTTGGAAACCTCGGAGGTCTAAGAACGATGGATGGGACATGAAAATACTTTTAATCAACCCCCCGAACAGCGGGCGGAGCATCCCCGAGGAGGAATACGGGATCGAGACCGTCAAGCTGATCTTCCGGGGCGAGCCCCTGGCCCTCGAGGTTCTCGCCGGGAACCTGAACGGGCAGGATGTCCGGATCGCCGACCTCAAGGTCCGGCCCGACTCGTTAGAGGCCGAGCTGGCCGATCTCGCCCCGGACCTCGTGGGGATCACCGGGATGACCTGCGAGGCCAACGCGGTGTTGAAGATCGCCGAAACGGTCCGGGACCAGACCGGCGCGACGGTGGCCGTGGGCGGACATCACGCCTCGGCCGACCCGCCCTTTTTCAATCATCCGGCGGTGGATTACGTGGTGGTGGGTTTGGGAAAGGCATCGTTTGCGGAGCTGGTGGCGGCATTGGAGACCGGCGGCGACCCCGGAGAGATCCCGGGCGTGGCCCGGACCCGGCCGGGCGGGGAGATCCAATGGACCCCTCGCCGGTTCAGCCCCGCCGATCTGGTCGATAACCGGGCTCCCCGCTACGACCTGGTGGCGTGTCACCGGGACCAGTATGTCATGAGCGGGGTCGGGGGGAAGACCGGGTACGTGGTTTCGGCCCACGGCTGCACTCACCACTGCACCTTCTGCTGCGTGCCGTCGGTCACCGGCGGCCGGTATCTGGCCCATTCCCCCGAAGCCGTGGTCCGGGACATCGGCCTGCTGGGGGAGGTTCCGGCCATCCGCCTGGCCGACGCCAACACCTTCGGCGACCCGGTTCAGGCCGAGGCCCTGGCTCATCGGCTCTTGGATGCCGGGCTCGATAAGCGGATCGTGGCCGACGTCCGTGCGGACACGGTGGTCCGTCACCCGGAGCTGTTCGAGCTCTGGCGTCAAGCCGGGCTGGCCGCGGCGGTGATCGGGTTCGAGGAGATCTCCGACGAGGGCCTCCGGGTTCTGGGCAAGGGCTGCGACACGGCCGCCAACCATCGGGCGGTGGAGATTCTCAAGGGGCTCGGCATCCGGATTATCGGCGATTTCATCGTCTCCCCGGATTACACCGAGGCCGACTTCGACCGCCTCGAGCGGTACATCGGGGACATGGCCATCGATCTGCCCATCCCGGCGGTTCTGACCCCGCTTCCCGGCACCCCCCTGTTTCGCCGGCTTCGGGACCGGATCACGGTCACCGACCTCGACTATTACACCTTTACCAACGCCGTCGTGCCCACCCGGCTGCCCGAGCGGACCTTTTACGAGGTCTATTCGGGGCTGCTCGGCCGGTGCCTGGCCCGCGGCCATCAGCCGTCAAACTCAAGCTAATGGATGCCTATATCACCGACCTGGCCGCGTTTCTGCCCAACGAACCGGTGGGCAACGACGAGATCGAATCGGTCCTGGGACGGATCAACCACGTCTCATCCAAGACCCGACGGATCGTCCTGAAAAACAACGGAATCAGGAGCCGGTACTATGCCATCGACCCGGCTACCGGCCGACTGACCCACACCAACGCTCAGCTCACCGCCGAGGCCATCCGCCGGCTCTGTCCTCACCCGGACTTTTCGGTGGAACGGATCGAATGTCTCTGCTGCGGGACCACCAGCCCCGACATCCTCTTTCCCGGCCACGGCCTGATGGTCTTGGGCGAGCTTGGCGTTCCCGAATGCGAGGCGGTCTCGATGTCGGGGATCTGCATCTCCGGGATGAACGCCCTGAAATATGCCTGCTTAAGCGTAGCGGCCGGGGATTCGGCCAACGCGGTGGCCACGGGGTCGGAGCTGTCCGGCTCCTTTATGCGGGCTCCGTTTTTCGTCCCCTTTCTCGCCGATGATCCGGCTCTGGAAAACCGCCCCATCAAGGCCTTTGACGCCGATTTTCTCAGATGGATGCTCTCCGACGGCGCCGGGGCGGCTTACGTGGTCCGGGACCGCCCCCCGGACCGAGCCGCGCTTAAGGTAGAATGGATCGAGACCGTCTCCTACGCGGGTCGGATCGAGACCTGCATGTACGGCGGGGGGGTGAAAAACGAGGACGGGTCGGTTACCGGCTGGCGGGCGATCGACGAGATCGACCCCGCACAGGCCCCTTACCGGTTCTGCGTCCGGCAGGACATCCGGCTCCTGGATCGGGAGATCGTCCGGACCATGGGCTGGGCCCTCCGCCGGGCCGCGGACAAGCACGGGCTGGAGCCGGAATCGGTGGACTGGTTTCTCCCCCACTACTCATCAGCCTACTTCCGGCCGAAGTTCATGGATGAGATGGCCCGGATCGGGTTTACGGTCCCCGAGGACCGGTGGTTCACCAATTTGCCCGAGAAGGGGAACACCGGGTCGGCGGCGATCTTCATCATCCTCGAGGAGCTCTTTCATTCGGGACGGCTGACTCCCGGCCAGCGGATTCTCTGCTTCATCCCGGAAAGCGGCCGGTTCTCCCACTGCTTCATGCTCTTGACCGCGTGCTGATCGCTGACCGTAATCAGGCGCAAACCGTGATCCGCCCCCACTGCCCGTCAGCCCCCGTCCGGAAACAAAAAAGCCTTGCCGAAGGGGTATCCAGGGGCGTCGTCCGACCTGGCTCATCGGGTGAAAACAGGCACTCCGCCCCGATGGAGAGCGCCGCGATGGCCAGGTCAAAGGCCGATCCCACCGGAATCCGCCCGTAGAGCCGCTCGTAGGATACCCGTCGAGCATCCGGGGGAAGCGCGCCGGCCGGGTCCGGCGCCCCCTCCGCCACTAAGTAAATCCCGCCATCCCGATCCGAAAATCCGGAAACGGTCTCGGCCCGGCCGGTCTCGATGGACTCGATCCGGGCATGGGGGCGTTCCCCGCCGGCACCCGGCGTGAGGACGAAAAAGGCCCCGCCCTCGCCCACCACCGGTGTCTCGTCCGCCGTCCCGCTTCGATGGCGATGGTAGGCCGCCACATAGGAAAAGGCGTCCACCCCGCCGACCAGCACGGCATCGCAGCGGCCTTCCCGGAGCCAGAGGTCGGCGGCCGACAGGGCGGTGACCACCGACATGTCGAGCTGGTTGATGGTCAGGCTGGGGCCCGGGGCGCCGAAAAAGGCGGCCAGGTGAGCGGCGGCCGCGTTGTGAACCGAGTTGGAAAACCGGATGGGTGAGATCGGCTCGGGGGCGACGGTGAGCCCCTCGAAGTCGAAGGTGTTGCAGGTGGCCCCGTATCCGGTGCCCACCAGAATTCCCAGGCGGCCGATCAGGGGGTCCATCAGGCCTCGGTCCCGGGCGTCGGCCAGGGCGAGGTGGCCGGCCAGCAGGGCCATCCGGGAAAAGGGATCGGTCCGGCGGAGAAAGCGTCGGTCAGCCACCGCCTTTAACGGCGCTGTGTCGGCTCGAAAGCCGGGCACCGTTACTTGCCCGGTCAGCGTGTCGATAACCACCGGCTCAGGGGGCGGCGGGCCGGTCCGGAGGGCGTTCATCAGGTCGGCTTGACCGGTCCCGAACCCGCCGATGCACCCGATGCCGACGACGGCCAGGGTCATGCCTTCGCCTCCCCGCCGCCAAGGACCAAGACGGAGTTGGATCCGCCAAAGGCCAGGGTCTGGGAGAGGGCGACATTCCCGGAGATCGGAGTGACCCGGTCAACCACGCCGCACGGCGTGGCCGGCAGGTCAGGGTCCTGTTGCGAGAACCCGGCCGAGGCCGGCACCCGCCCGGCCGCCAGGCAGGCCAGAGTGAAGGCCGCTTCCACGGCCCCGGCCGCTCCGAGGGTGTGGCCGGTGTAACCCTTGGTGGAAAGAAAAGGGACCCCCGGAAACCGCTCGGCGAATAATTCGGCCTCGATGGCGTCGTTATCCCGGGTTCCGGTGCCGTGGGCGTTGATAAAGGCGAGGTCCGCCGGGTTGATCCCGGCCGCCTGGATGGCCTCGTCAACGGCCAGGCGGAGCCCCCGGCCGTCCGGGGACGGGGCGGTGAGGTGATAGGCGTCCGATGCGTTGCCATAGCCCAAAACCCGGCCCCGGAGATTCCAAGTCCCCGAACCGTCGGCCGCCAGAACCATCATGGCCGCCCCTTCGCCCAGGTTGAGCCCGTTCCGGCGGGCGTCAAAAGGCCGGCACGGTTCCTCGTCGGTGTTCATCAGGGAGATGAACCCGTTATAGGTGATCTCGTAGAGCTCGTCGGCTCCCCCGGCAATGGCCAGGTCGCACAGACCGTTGCGAATCCAGGCGGCGGCCAGCCCGATGGCGTCGGACCCGGCCGAGCAGGCGGTGACCGTCGTGGCTAAGGGTCCGCTCAGGTCGTATTCCCGGGCGATGGCCATCGCCGGGCTGGTCTCTGAGAATCGCCGCGCCGGCTCGATGTAGCCGTGCCTCAGCAAGGCCTGGCCATCCGTTTCAGAGGCGGCCCCGCCCACATTGGTTCCCACGCAGACCCCGACCCGCCGCCCGGTGAGAACCGCCCGGGTCAGCCCGGCATCTTCGATGGCCTCCCGAGCCGCGGCCAGGGCCATCCGCGGGGTCCGTGAGGGGGGCGGCGGGCCGCGGAAGTCGGCCGGGTCGAAAAACGGGTCGGGCAGCTCGAAGACCGGGTGCGAGCCACGAACCGGCGTGGCAAACCGGGTCGGAAGTCCATGGCGGCGGATACCGGCAAAGAGGCTTGCCATGCAGGCGGGCAGGGTCGGCCCGGCCGCGCAAAGGCAGCCGATGCCGGTGATGGCGACGGGGAGAAGGGGCCTCATCCGGCCTGTCGGGCCTCGATGAATTCGGCCAGGGTTCGGATCGACTGGAGTGCCGGCCGGCCTTCCTTCATGTTGCGGATTTCCACCCCGAAGTGGTGCTTGACCTGGAAGACCAGCTCCACCGCGTCGATGGAATCCAGGCCGAAGGCGTCGCCGAAGAGCGGGTCGTCGTCCCCGATGTCCTCGGGGCTCACATCGTCTAAGTCAAGCTCCCGGACGATGATTTCCTTGAGTCGAACCTTGATGTCCATGGGGTCAGCCTTTCACCGGTGCCAGGCCGTTTCGGAGGGCGATGTCGAGGTCCCGGTAAATGGCGGTTTCCAGGTCCGCGCAGTCCCCGAGGATCTCGCCCAGGGCCGCATAGGTCTCGGACTCCGATGCCCGGCCCTTGCAGATCCGGGACCCGGCCACCGCGAAGTCCCGCCACCGGTCCCCGGCCCCGGTCATCCGAACCGACAGGGCATGGAGGGCATCAGAAGATAGAAGGTCCCCGGCTTCCTGGAGAAAGGCCGCAAAGAGAAACCGGAACCCGCCGCCGCCGGTGCCGATCTCCTCCTGCATCCGAATCAACTGGCCCAGGTAGAGGGTCGCCCGGTCTTCCCCCAGCCGGGCCGGCCACCGGGGGACGACTTTGGCCAGGTGACGGATGCCCCGGACCCCTAGAAAGGGTCCCGGTGCCCGGAGCATGGTCCGGGCGGCCTCCCGCAACCCGGCCACAGCGGCTCCGGCCAGGTCGGGGGCCTCGGGGACGGCGGCCACCGTGTACATGTACCCCTTGGGCGGCATGGGGCCCCTGGCGAACCTCGCCCGTTCGAGGGACTCGGGCGGGCAGCGCACCGGGTCCGGAAAGACCGGATCACTGATCAGATAGTCGCCGTCAACCTTGTCGAAGACCACGATGTTGTGCATGTTGAAGTGAAACCGGTACCGCCGGGGGAAATAGGAAAGCCAGTAGGCCCCGGTCCGGCATCCCACCGGAAATCCCTCGGCCAGCTTCCGGTCAAGCGCCGCCATGGCCCGGCCGGGGCGGCGGAACTTTTCCCGTTTCAGCTTGACCCCCAGGCGTTTGGTGACCCGGCCCATGATCCCGCCGGTCCGGATGCGAAAGGCCGTCAGGGGAAGGTGGTTCAACCGGACAAAGGGGAGATAGCCGAAGAAGATCCCGGAGCCGATCCCGAAGGCCATGGCCTCGGTCAAGGGGATGCCGTAATGGGCCAGAAGGTTGGCGGTGACCCCGGTCTCGCAATGGGCCGACTGATGGTGGGCAAACGGAACGGACATGGCGGCTACATCGGCTCCGGTTCGTCCGGAACCCGGCAAAGGTCCGGGACGCTGAGGTTGAAAACCCGGGCGTACCGGGCCAGGATCTCCGGCTTGAGGCGGGCAAAGGGCCGCGGTTTCAGGTGGCGACGGACCCGCCAGCGGGAGAGGCCGGCGTAGTCGGCCAGGAGTCCGGGGTTCATGAGATGCCGGACCATGTGGTAGGCCAGCGGGCTCCTCTCCCCGGCCCGGACCGCCCGAACCGCCTCGTCGATCTCGGCGGTGATCACCTCCCAGGCCTGGGCGTTGGCGACGTTTTTGGGCTCCCAGCCGAGGCTGGAGACCTTGACGTACCGGCCCGTCTCGTCCACGGCATAGGCGATCTCCCGCATACCTTCGTTCATGCCGTCTTCCTGCGGCACATCAATTGTTTTCATCCGTCTCCGTCCGCCCGCGTTTAAAATTCGATGTTGCCCGGTTCCGGGCTCCCCTCGAAAGCTTTTCAATATGGGCAAACTGATCGGAAAAGTCAATATCTAGTGTTCATCCGATCTCCCCTCTCACGCCCCGCCAAATAGAGCCGCGTCACCTCCGGGTCGGCCAAAAGATCGGCGTCGGTTCCGGTGGACAGGATTGCCGAGGCCAGGGAAAAGCAGAAAAGATCTTCCACGAAACCCAAACCGCCGACGGCAAGGCCGTGACGGTCTGGGGGATGGGAGCGCCGGAATCCGCAACCCGGGCTTGACGAGGGAACCGGCTTATGGCAAAAACTTTCAAAACCCGCCGCCGATGCGCGGGGCTGACCGGAATCAGCGGGCCATGAGACCCGCGAAGGATTCAGGACCTCGCCGGGCTTTCGGCTGGCCAACCATCAGGATATCCACCGACCATGTTTGAGCAGACCTTCAAGAACATCGATGACGTCCTCTGGAAAGAGGCGGGGTGCGCCTCCGAGCTGGACTACACCGAGCAGACCTCGTGGATGCTCTTTCTCAAGTACCTCGACGACCTCGAACGGGAACGAACGGCAACCGCCGGGCTGACCGGAAAGCCCCACCAGCGGATCATCGACCGGGAATTCCGCTGGTCCGGCTGGGCCGCGCCGAAAACGCGCGACGGGAGCTTCGACCACGACACCGCCATGACCGGCGACGACCTCATCCTCTTCGTCAACGGCAAGCTCTTTCCCTATCTCCAGGGCTTCAAGGAACGGGCATCGAGCCCGGACACCATCGAATACAAGATCGGGGAGATCTTCGGGGAGATCCACAACAAGTTCCAGAGCGGATACAGTCTCCGGGACGCCCTCGAGCTGGTCGATGCCCTGAGCTTCCGGTCCCAGAAGGAAAAGCACGAGCTCTCCCACCTCTACGAGGCCAAAATCCGGAACATGGGCAACGCCGGCCGGAACGGGGGCGAATACTATACCCCGCGCCCGCTCATCCGGGCCATGATCCGCGTAGTCCGGCCCCGGATCGATGAGCGGATCTACGACGGCGCGGCCGGGTCGGCCGGGTTCCTCTGCGAAGCCCACGACTACCTCCGCTACGGCGGCGACGGCACCGGCAACAACCTCTCCACCGCCGACCTCGAAACCCTCCAGAACCGGACCTTCCACGCCAAGGAGAAAAAGAGCCTCCCTTACGTCATCGGCATCATGAACATGATTCTCCACGGGATCGAGGCCCCCAACATCGTCCACACCAACAGCCTCACCGAAAACATCAGCGACATCCAGGAAAAGGACCGGTTCGACGTCATCCTCGCCAACCCGCCCTTCGGCGGTAAGGAGCGCAAGGAGGTCCAACAGAACTTTCCCATCAAGACCGGCGAGACCGCGTTCCTGTTTCTCCAGCACTTCATCAAATACCTGAAGGCCGGCGGCCGGGCCGCCGTGGTCATCAAAAACACCTTCCTGTCCAACTCCGACAACGCCTCCCGGTCCCTCCGCCGGGAGCTGCTCGAAACCTCCAACCTCCACACCGTCCTCGACTGCCCCGGCGGAACCTTCCTCGGCGCCGGGGTCAAGACCGTGGTCCTCTTCTTCGAGAAAGGCGCCCCGACCCGGAAAATCTGGTACTACCAGCTCGATCCCGGCCGGAGCCTCGGCAAAACCAACCCCTTGAACGACGATGACCTGAAAGAATTCGTCGAGCTTCAGGCGAGCTTTTCGGACTCGGACCATTCCTGGACCGTGGATGTCAAGGACGTGGACCCGGAGACGATGGATCTCTCGGTGAGGAATCCCAACAAGGAAGACGAGAGACCCCTTAGGGACCCGGAGGTGATCATCAACGAAATCCAGATGCTCGATAAGGAGAGTGAGGAGATTTTGGAAGAGATTCGGGGGATGTTATGATGGAGGGGTGGGAAACAAAAACACTCGGCGAGATTTGTAAGATATACCAACCCAAGACGATTTCTAAAAAACAACTCAAACAAAACGGAGAATACCCTGTCTTTGGTGCAAATGGAATCATTGGGCGATATGATAAATACAACCACAAGATACCACAAGTGTTGATAACATGCCGTGGCGCTACATGCGGTCATGTAAATGTTTCTTTGCCCAAGTCTTGGATTACAGGCAATGCAATGGTAGTTCGCCCTTTGTCTGATGAATTGGATTTGCAATATCTTGAATATTTTTGTCGTGGAGGTATCGACTTTTCTACTGTGATCAGTGGTGCTGCACAACCGCAGATCACAAGAAAATCCTTATCTCCGGTTACAATATCTTACCCCCCGCTCCCCGAACAAAAGCGCATCGTCGCCATTCTTGATGAAGCTTTCGCGGGGATCGAAAAGGCAGTCGCCAACACTGAAAAGAACCTGGCGAATGCGAGGGAGTTGTTTGAGAGTTATTTGAATTCGATGTTTAGCGATAAAGATAACGGTTGGATCGAAACTCGCTTAGGTGACGTCGCAAAAACTCAATATGGACTTTCTAAACCAATGAATGAAACTGGCAAGGGATTTAAGATTTTTCGTATGGGCGAGGTCCAAGACGGAAGGCTCCATGATACAGGCTCCATGAAATTCGCTGACATTGATAAATATGAGTTTGAAAAATATAGACTTCGTGAGAATGATGTCTTGTTTAACCGCACGAACAGTTTCGAATTGGTTGGAAAGGTAGGAATATTTAAGCTTAAAGGGGACTATTGCTTTGCTTCTTATTTGATTCGAGTACTTCCAGACAAAAAGATGCTATTGCCTGAGTTTCTCAACTATTTTATGTGCTCTAACATTTTTCAGACAACCATTAAGAAAAAAGCATCACGGTCGATTAATCAGGCAAATATCAATGCGAAAATTCTATCAAACGAAGTTATTCGTTTTCCACAATCGCTCAAAACGCAAGCTTCAATCGTTGGTAAGCTTGACTCTATCCGAAATGAATCTGAACAACTGCAATCCATTTACCAAAACAAATTCACCGCCCTCTCCGAGCTCAAGCAATCCCTCCTCCAGAAAGCCTTTTCCGGCGAGCTGACCGCCAACCCCGGCAAGGTCTTGAACGAGGCCGCCGCATGAATGACAATACCCAGCAGGCCGTTGTCATTTATAAAAATGATGATAAGCAGGCAGAGGTTCATCTTGACACTCGGGAGCTTACGGTTTGGCTGTCGCAAGCCCGGATGGCCCGGCTATTCGGGCGGGATCAATCCGTGATTTCAAGGCATATAGGCAATGTTTTCAAGGAAGGTGAGCTGGAAAAGAAAAGCAATATGCAAAAAAGGCATATTTCAAATTCAGACAAGCCGGTGGAATTCTACAATCTTGATGTCATCATATCCGTCGGATACCGCGTAAAATCCAAAGAGGGTACTCGTTTCCGCCAATGGGCCACCCGCATCCCGCGCGAACACCTGACTCAGGGCTGGATTTTGAGCCAGCGGCGCTTTGAAGCCAACGCCCGCGAGCTTGAGGCCGCCGCATGAACGAAGCCGAGACCCGGGCCGAGCTGATTGATCCGGCGTTGAAGGCCGCCGGGTGGGGCGTGGTGGCCGGGAGCCGGATTCATCGGGAGGTGATCGCGCCGGGGCGGCTGCTCGGGGCGGGAAAGCAGGCGAGTTCCGAGGTCGCCGACTACGTGCTCTTCTACAGGGGCCAGAAGCTCGGCGTGATCGAGGCCAAGCGGCGGGACCTCCCGGACACCGAGGGTCTGGCTCAGGCCAAGCGGTATGCCGATCGCTTAGAGACCCGGTTCGCGTTTTCCACCAACGGCGTCGGGATCTACCGGGCGGACATGCGGACCAACGCGGAGGGGTACATCGATGCGTGGCCGTCACCGGAGCGGCTCTGGGCTGAGACCTTTGCCGAGGCGAACGTCTGGCGGGAGCGGTTCGGGGCGGTCCCGTTCGAGGACCGGGGCGGCTACTGGCAGACCCGGTATTACCAGCACAACGCCATCAATCTGACCCTCGAAGCCATCGCGGCCGGCCGGGACCGGATGCTTCTGACCCTGGCCACCGGGACCGGCAAGACCGCCATTGCCTTTCAGATCGCCTGGAAGCTCTTCCACGCCCGGTGGAGCCTGGCGGCCCGGCAATCGGGCGAGCCCGGCCGCCGGCCCCGGATTCTCTTCCTGGCCGACCGGAACAACCTCGCCGACCAGGCATTCAACGATTTTTCGGCCTTTCCCGAGGACGCGATGGTCCGGATCGCCCCGGATCTCATCCGGAAAAAGGGCCGGGTCCCGAAGAACGGGAGCATCTTCTTTACCATCTTCCAGACCTTCATGACCGGCCGGGACGCCGATGGAAACCCCGCGCCCAATTTCGGCGAATACCCGCCGGACTTCTTCGACTTCATCGTCATTGACGAGTGCCACCGGGGCGGGGCCAATGACGAGAGCACCTGGCGGGAGATCCTGAATTATTTCCACCCGGCGGTCCAGCTCGGGCTCACGGCCACGCCCAAACGTCGGCACAACGTGGACACCTACGCCTATTTTGGCGAGCCGGTTTACACCTATTCCTTGAAGGCGGGGATCAACGACGGCTACCTCACCCCGTTCAAGGTCCGTCAGTTCGCCACCACCCTCGACGAGTACGTTTACACCCCGGACGACGACGTGATCGAGGGCGAGATCGAGGAAGGGCGGCGGTACACCGAGGACGACTTCAACCGGGTCATCGAGATGATGCAGCGGGAGCGGTACCGGGTCGGGCTCTTCATGGATGAGATCAACCCGAGGGACAAGACCCTGGTCTTCTGCGCCACCCAGGCGCATGCCCTGGCGGTCCGGGACCTGATCAACCAGATCAAGCAGGTCCCCGACCCCAACTACTGCGTCCGGGTGACCGCCAACGACGGCAAGGCCGGCGATCAGTTTTTGAAACAGTTCCGGGACAATGAAAAGACCATCCCGACCATCCTCACCAGCTCCCAGAAGCTCTCCACCGGCGTGGATGCCCGGAATGTCCGGAACATCGTCCTCATGCGCCCGGTCCGGTCGATGATCGAGTTCAAGCAGATCATCGGGCGGGGAACCCGGCTCTTCGACGGCAAGGACTATTTCACGATCTACGATTTCGTCCGGGCCCACGTCCATTTCAGCGACCCGGAGTGGGACGGCGAGCCCCTGGCCCCGGAGCCCTGCCCGAGGTGCGGCGGGATTCCCTGCACCTGCGCGTCCGCATCGCCTTCACCCTGTCCGGTCTGCGGCCGGTTGCCGTGCGTCTGTGAACCGGAGCCCGAGGGGCCTTGTCCCCGGTGTGGTGAGCGGCCCTGCGTCTGTCGGCGGCAACGGAAGGTTCGGGTGGGGCTGGCCGACGGCAAGGAGCGGACCCTCCAGCACATCGCGGCCACCACCTTCTGGAGCCCGGACGGCCGGCCCATGTCGGCGGCTCAGTTTGTCGAGCAGCTTTTCGGGGACCTGCCCGGCCTCTTCAGGGACGAAGACGAGCTCCGGGCCTTGTGGGGCCGGCCGGATACCCGGAAGGCGCTCCTGGACGGACTGGCGGAAAAGGGCTATGGCGAGGACCAGCTCTTGGAGATCGGCCGGATGATCGAGGCGGAAAAGAGCGACCTCTACGACGTCCTGGCCTACATCGCGTTTGCGCTTCCCCCGATCACCCGGGCCGACCGGGTGGACGCCCGCCGGGACCGGATTTTCAGCGGGTACGACTTCCGCCGGCAGGAGTTTCTGGGCTTTGTATTGGGTCACTATATCGAGCGCGGCGTGGGCGAGCTGGACCCCGATAAGCTCCCGAGGCTCATCGAGCTGAAATACCACGGCATCGGCGACGCGGTCGCCGAGCTCGGGAGCCCCGAAAACATCCGGGAGGTCTTCGTCGATTTCCAGCGGCATTTGTATTGAGGGGGCGGCCGACCCGCCACCGGATGCCCCGGCCCGTTCGGATCGGCTCGGGCGGCAATGCCCCTGGGGACTCCCGGCGCTGCCTTTGGCCGGGGTTGGGGTTGTCTTGATGAACCGGGGACTTCACCCGAGACGGGCCGGGGGGCTTACTGATCCGTCCTCCGTGGAAAGAATCGGTGGCATATCGATACTGGACTAACCCCCTGTCATCTGATATATGGGGTTCATGTATCGACCAGTTTTCACTTTGCATTGGCCCCGCCAAACGATTGTTTCGCTATTCAAACCGAAAAGTAAGGGCGAATAAGCTGCTATGTCGCATATCACGGTAATCCACAATGCTTTGCAAGCCTTGGGCGCTGAGGTCACGGAAAAGATGGCCCAGCTCCTTCAGGGAGAGCCTGAAGACCAATTGCGTGGTCCCTTTGAAAGCTTCATGAAAGCCATCGCGGACGGATTCGGGGGGTTAATCGTATGTACCGGTGAAACCCCGCTCCCAGATCGAATTGGCCGTCCGGACTATGCGGTCCACTTGAACGATCAGCTCACCGGTTACGTTGAGCTCAAAGCGCCCGGCACCGGCGCTCTCAAGTCCCGGTTCAAGGGCCACAATCGAAAGCAATTTAAACGGTTTACAGCTATCCCCAACATCCTTTACACGGATGGCAATGAATGGGCGATCTATCGTGGGGGTGAGCAGGTAGGTAAGGCCGTCCGGCTGGTCGGTGATGTCAGCTCGGACGGCAAAGCAGCCGCCAACCGGGACGACGCGCAAAACCTCGAACGGCTTCTGTCGGATTTCCTATCCTGGGCACCTTTTATCCCAACCGATCGTTCGGGCAGAATTGACCTCAAAGGATTTGCCGCCATGCTTGCCCCGCTGTGCCGGATGCTTCGAGATGACGTTGCCGATGCCCTTGATGCCTCATCATCGCCTCTCGTTGACATGGCCGCGGACTGGCGAAGCATCCTTTTCCCGGATGCGCCGGATGACCAATTCGCCGATGCTTACGCACAGACGGTAACCTTTGCCCTGCTTCTCGGTCGAAGCGAGGGAGCCAACCCGCTGACGCTTAAAGCAGCCATCAACACCCTTCTGTCGAAGCACAGTCTCCTCTCTCGCGCGCTTGAAGTCCTTACCGACCCCGCCGCTCAAAGCGAGATCAAGGCTTCAGTGGACCTCTTGTTGAGGGTCATTGCCGCCGTGCCGCCCCGCACGCTTGCCTATCCAGAGGACCCATGGCTTTATTTCTACGAAGACTTTCTCGCCGTCTATGATCCAAAGCTGCGTAAGGATGCGGGAGCGTATTATACTCCCATCGAGGTGGTCCGGTATCAAGTGCGGCTGATAGACCACTTGCTCGTCAATCGCCTCGGAAAGCCTTTGGGGTTCGCCGACTCCGGCGTCATCACACTCGATCCGGCCACCGGCACCGGCACGTATCTGCTTATGGTGATCGAGCATGCGCTCAGCCGGATTGAAAAAGAGCAAGGAGCCGGCGCGGTTCCGGGACAGGCTACGGCGCTGGCCCAAAACCTGTATGGCTTCGAGCTGATGGTTGGCCCGTATGCCGTCAGCGAGCTACGGATCAGCCGGGCGCTCCGGGACCGGGAAGCCGACCTGCCGGAAGACGGCATCAACATCTACCTGACCGATAGCCTCGAAAGCCCAAACGCCGAGCCCCAAACCCCTTTTCATTTTTACAAGCCCATTGCCAAGCAGCATGCCAAGGCCCTGGAAGTCAAAAACAACATTCCGGTCATCGTCTGCCTGGGAAACCCCCCGTATGACCGACATGAAGCGGCATCAGGCGAAAACCGGTCACGGACCGGTGGCTGGGTCAGATGGGGGGACACCGAGAACGCGGAAGATGCTATCCTGAAAGACTTCCGCGCCCCCGCCATTGCGGCGGGGCATGGCTTGCACGTCAAAAACCTTTACAATCTTTACGTCTATTTCTGGAGATGGGCTTTATATAAGGTCTTTGAGCACGAGACGGCGCTCGGGCCGGGGGTGGTCAGCTTTATCAGCGCATCGAGCTATCTGGATGGCAGCGCCTTTTGCGGGATGCGTCAGCATCTGCGTGAAATCTGCGACGAGATATGGATACTCGACCTGGGCGGCGAAGGGCGCGGCACCCGTAAAAACGACAATGTCTTTTCCATTCAAACGCCGGTCGCCATTGCGGTGGCCGTGCGGTACAAGGAAGCCGCCACCTCAAGACCCGCCGTGGTTCACTACTCACTGCTGGAAGGCGACCGTGACGCTAAGCTCGCCGCACTCGATGGTATCGATCAATTCTCAAAAGTTGAATGGCGGGATTGTCCGGATGACTGGCAGGCTCCGTTCAGACCAGAAGGCATCGGCGGCTACTTTCAATGGCCGCCGCTGACCGATCTCATGCCGTGGCAGCATTCGGGGTGCGAAATTAAACGAACTTGGCCGATATGCCACGACCCAAAGACATTGAAGGCGCGATGGAATGCTTTGATTAGAACAAAAGACCGTGCATCGGCATTTAAAGAAACTCGGGATCGGGATATCCATTCAGAATGCAAACAGCTTTCAACTATTAAAAGCGATACTACCCCTATCAACGAGTTATCATTTGACGCGCCGGTGCCTCCCGTTGTCCGATATGCGTTTCGGTCATTTGATCGCCAATGGGTCTTTGCGGACAACCGCTTGGGGGATTATTTCCGCCCTCCGCTTTGGCGCACCCACGGGCCAAGCCAGGTTTACATCGCAAGCTCTTTGATTCTTGGCCTTGGTACCGGACCGTCATTGAGTGGCGCTTCATCAATTCCTGATAGACACTATTTTTCAGGAAGGGGCGGCAAAGACATCCTTCCCCTTTACAGAACCCAAGATGCCACCGAAGCGAACCTTCCGCCCGGCATCCTGGATTTGCTCACCAAGGTATATCATCGAAAGCTAACGCCGGAAGACTTCCTTGCCTATGTGTACGGCGTCCTGGCCCACCCCGCCTTTACCGCACATTTTCATAAGGAGTTGGAAAGCCGAGAGCTTCGTGTGCCCATCACCAGGGATGCATCGCTTTTTGAGGCTGTCCGTAAGACGGGGGCGCGTCTTCTCTGGCTTCACACCTACGGTGAGCGTTTTGTGCCGAAAGGCATGAAACAGGGCCAGGTGCCACGGGGCGAGGCGAAATGCACCCGGGCGGTACCGGGTGATCCATCCGGATATCCCGAAACCTTTGGATATGCCGAAGCCGATCAGACCCTTCGGGTTGGATCGGGCGAGTTTACCCCCGTTTCCCGCGAAGTCTATGATTTCGAGGTCTCAGGGCTCAAGGTTGTCCAGTCTTGGCTCAAATATCGGATAAAAAATGGGGCTGGCAAGAAATCTTCGCCGTTGGACGACATCCGCCCTGAACGCTGGACCAGTCAGCACACGACCGAGCTGCTTGAGCTGCTGTGGGTGCTTGAGGAGACGGTCAAGGTTTATCCGGAGCAGGAAAGGCTTCTGGAAGCAGTTGTAAATGGGGACTGCTTACTGGCTGACGAGCTCCCAGATGTCTCCCCTGACATGCGGAAACCACCGCGGCCCAGGAAAGGATTGGAGAATTTGCAAATGTGTGATTAGGCGCTCACCATCTGAGCATGGGCTATGGCGAGGAGCAGCTCTTGGAGATCGGCCGGATGATCGAGGCGGAAAAGAGCGACCTCTACGACGTCCTGGCCTACATCGCGTTTGCGCTTCCCCCGATCACCCGGGCCGACCGGGTGGACGCCCGCCGGGACCGGATTTTCAGCGGGTACGACTTCCGCCGGCAGGAGTTTCTGGGCTTTGTATTGGGTCACTATATCGAGCGCGGCGTGGGCGAGCTGGACCCCGATAAGCTCCCGAGGCTCATCGAGCTGAAATACCACGGCATCGGCGACGCGGTCGCCGAGCTCGGGAGCCCCGAAAACATCCGGGAGGTCTTCGTCGATTTCCAGCGGCATTTGTATTGAGGGGGCGGCCGACCCGCCACCGGATGCCCCGGCCCGTTCGGATCGGCTCGGGCGGCAATGCCCCTGGGGACTCCCGGCGCTGCCTTTGGCCGGGGTTGGGGTTGTCTTGATGAACCGGGGACTTCACCCGAGACGGGCCGGGGGGCTTACTGATCCGTCCTCCGTGGAAACGGTTGCTTGAGCTGGTGTTGCCGGCATTGGATGAATTGCCGGATTCGATGGCCCGGACCCTGGGCGGAGAAACGGGGCCGGCGATTTCTGGGAACATCGCGTCAGTTTTGACATTGACGTCTTTTTTGAGCACGCGGGGGCTTTGAAGCTGCTGTCTCCGAATAAAAACGGGGCGATAAGACAATTGTCCGACAATCTGCAACAACCCGGACATTATCTCAAAATTGAAAGGCCGGAAGGCGACATTGATTTTCTTGTCACGTCGATTTCGATGTGTCCGGAGCCCCGGCGGTGAGCCTCTTCACCCGCCTCCTGTCCGATCTCGCGTCGGGACGGCGGGAAACCGCCTTTCCCCGGGAGCTGATCCCGGATGAGATCGGCATTGCTTACATGGGCGCGGACCTGACTGTCCCCACGGTGATTGAGGCCTATGTCCGGGGATGCTATCCCTACACCGGGAGCGATCCCATCCCCTGGCTTTCCCCCGATCCCCGCCTGGTACTCTTCCCCGACGACTTCCGGGCCTCGCGCCGGTTGAAGCGGTCGGCCCGTCAGAACCGCTTTACCATCCGGTTCGACACCGATTTTACCGAGGTGATGCGGTGCTGTGCCACCGTCCTCCGGGAGGATCAGCCCGGAACCTGGATCACCGACAACATGATCGAGATCTACACCGAGCTTTTCGACCTCCGGATCGCCCACTGCGTCTCGGTTTACAACCGGGCGGGGACCCTTTGCGGCGGGCTTTACGGACTCACCTTCGGCCGGGCCTTTTTCGGGGAATCGATGTTTTCGACCGCCCCGAACACCTCCAAGCTCGCCCTCTACGCCCTTTGCCGTCGGTTGTCGGCCTGGCGGTTCGATATGATCGACTGCCAGGAAGTCTCCGCTCACCTGATGCGCCTGGGGGCCGTCCCCTTGAGCCGGCGGGAATACCTGACCCGGCTCCACCTCACCCTTCAGTACCCTTCCCGGCACACAAGCTGGGCGGACCTTGTCGAGAGTCCGGGCTGATGACATCGGGCCGGCGTCGGGATCGGCTATCGGCCCTCGAATTCCGGGTGGCCGAGCAGACCGAGGAATAGCAGCGAGCCGGCCGCCAGGTCGCCTGCATCACCGAAGCATCCACGGCGCCGGACGACGGGATCGGGAGATTGTCCGACAGCTTTTGGCCTTCAGCCGGAAGGGGGCCCTGACGGTCAAGATCATCGACCTGAATGCCATTCTCATGGGGTTCGAACAGCTCCTCCGGCGGGCCATCCGGGAGGACATCGACGTCGCACTCGCCCCCGCCGCGACCGGAGAGCGCCGCAGGCTGGTTCGGCAAAACTCTGGAGGGGTTAAACATCCCAGACCGGCTTTACGCCCGCGACGCTGTAAGATCCTAAATATCGTAACCTTATCATTCGACTGGGCCGACCTCAGCGCAGCTATATGAAGGCCGGCAGCTTACCGGTGGACCTGATCAAGATTTGTTATGGGGGTCGCCATGACATTGAATACAGTTCATTTTCGAAAGCGTGTTCTCCATTTCCCCCCCTTTCCCGTGGCAGGAAAGGCAGTCGGCGACGTCTTCTGACACTGCCGCTGAGTACAACGATTTAAATCGGTTGTCGAAATGGTCGTTCAAGATTTGAATGGCAAACGCCACGGAATCCCCGGTCAGGCGGGCGCAGCGTTCCTTGCGCTCGACACAGGTAATCTCGGCCTCTGTTTCTCTGCACCAATTCGTGGCGGAAACATGACACATGGGCGAGCCGCTTTTACAGGGCTTGATCTTCTTATCGTGCTTATTAACCGCGTATTTTTTTTCGACGGCATATTGATTGCTCAAATCCGTAGGCAGCAAGGACTGCGAATACCATTCGAAAAGCTCGTTGGTCAGCAAATCCGCGGTTTTTTTATCGCAAACCAGTGATATGGCGGCCGCGGGCCCATTCAGGGCGCCGCACAACATGCCCCAACCGGCTCCGCCTCCATGGCCGTAGATCATGATTTCCGCCGGCAGGCTGTGATAGGGGCCGCCGACCTTGGCCTGAAGGGCGCTGAGAATGGCGTGAAAGGCGGCATAGGAACAGCCTTTACCACTCCAATAGGCGTCATGGCCCGCTTTCCGGCCCGCTTCCGGGTCCAGCTTCGCATAAGGCCACGGCCACTCATACGTTTCAGTGGTTCTGGCAAACACCTTTGTTGACGACAACGCCGTCATCCCGGAAACCGCGCCGGCGGCACCCGCGCTCGCTATCGCCCCGTATTTCAATGAACGCTTCATGAAGCTTCTTCTTGTTGCAGCCGTTTCCATTGGTATCTCCTTTCTTTCGTTGGGTTTTTCCGCAAAGCGCGGATATGGAGCCGATTATGACAATTTGCGGGGAAGAGGCGACGCGGCAAAGCGCTGAAGACCGGATCGAAGAAAAAACGAGATAAGGGGATTGAGAAGAAATACAACTAAAAAGTAGCGACGCCCCGCATCGCACATTAAGTCAATTATTATGGTGAAGTAAGCGGGAACGTCAAATTAAAAAAAGTGATAACCTCATATTTCCATAAAGAAAAATAATAAGGCAATAAGTCTGGGCTATGGTTATCTTTTGATCCGGTATAAGTAAGGTCAGTATCCGCGGGGTGTCAGGGAGAGATAACCGTTTGAGATCGAGATAAGAAGGCAATCAGGTCGTGCAAAGTTTCAGGCAGATCTTCCTGCTTGCGGTAGCTTAAGAAAAACGACTGCATCGGCCGGCCTTCCCGCAGGTAGATTTCGGCAAAAAGCCCCTCTTCGATGTCTTTCCGAATCATAAATTCAGGTAAAAAGGAAATTCCATATCCGTCCTTGACCAGATTTTTTATGGCCTCATTGCTGTCGGATTCACTGATAACCGAAAAGTGTTTCAGGCTCATCTTATGTTTGGCCAGGAAACGCTCGAATTCAATTCGACAGCCGGAGCTCTTTTCCCTCAATACTAATCGGTAGTTTCGCAATTGTTCAAGGTCGATGGTCCCGGTCGGCGCTTGAGCCTTTGCCGTCTCAAATAGAATCAAAGGCGCCCGAAGCAGCTTTTTTTTAGAGAGAAAACGGTTCTTAGGATCCAAGCCGGTAACCCCGATATCGTATTCTCCGGACAGCAGTCCGTTGAAGACTTCATCACATTTGGTGATAGACAGCGCCAGATGGGCTTCCGGATGCGCATCCCGAAAGGCCGTCAGCCCCATCGGCAGAAGATGCTCGCCGGCAATGCAGCAGGCCCCGATGCGCACTTCACGCAGATGATAGGCGCTGAAGTTTTCCATATCCCGAATAATCGACTGCTCAAGTTTCATCAGCTCTTCGGCATGTTGATATAGATTCTTTCCGGCCTTCGTCAGCCGGATACGCCCCGAATGTGTCCTGATGAAAAGCGCCGTTTGAAACAATTGCTCGATTTTCTGAATTTGGAGGCTTACGGCCGGCTGGGTGAGCAGTAGCGAATTGGCGGCCTGGGTGAAGCTTCCCGTCTCAGCGACCTTCGCAAACACTTTTATGGAAAAGAGATTTAAATTCATTGCTTATCTTTCATCACCGTAGTGGTAGATGTCCTCGAAAAGGGAAGGAAGATATTGATAGGGGCACAAGGAACAGATTCGGCGGGGTTTATCTCTACTTTCATTTCAAGAGCCAAAAATGCTCATTGCCAATCAACCTGACTCATATACCATTTTCGCTTTTCTGGTTGTACCCTTTTTTTAAATGCATCCGGATCAATATCGTCGTACCCAAGATGCCTTATTTTTTTGCTTTACCGTGAAAATTCATGACGCCCGTGCTCCAATCGAAAAAACCGGAACCACGAATGAACACGAATAGGCACGAATGAGAATTGTTTCTTGAAAACTATTTAAATTTATAATTTTTTTCGTGTTTTTAGTGTGTTTCGCGGTTTAAAATCCATTTTCATGACCGGGGGTGATGTGGCGCCCGCCCCGATCATGAGGGTTTACATTTGCTCTCAAAGTGGTAGCGGCATCCCGGCGCTTAAATTAGCGGCTGGAAGCCGCTTCCACTTTTTAGTGTGTTTCGCGCCGGAGTCCACTGCTTTCGCTCACGCCCCGCCCAGATAGAGCCTCGTCACCTCGGGATCGGCCAGAAGATCAGCGCCGGTCCCGGTCAGGCGGTTTTCCCCCAGCTCGAGGACGTAGCCCCGATGGGAGACCGACAGCCCCTTCCGGGCGTTTTGCTCCACCAGCAAAAAGGAGATCCCCTCACGGTTCATCCCGGCGATGGATTCGAAGATCTGGTCCACCACCAGGGGCGCCAGCCCGAGGGAGGGCTCGTCTAAGAGCACGAGCCGGGGGGAGACGATCAGAATCCGGCTCAGGGCCAAAAGCTGGCGCTGGCCCCCGGAGAGCTCCCGGCAGGGCCGGTCCCGGCGCTCCCCGAGGAGCGGGAAAGTCGCCACCGCCCGGTCGATTCCCTCCCGGAGCGCCCGGCGGTCCCGGACCCCCGTCCCGGCCATCTCGAGGTTTTCCATCACGGTCAGGTTGGGAAAGATGTTGATTCCCTGGGGGATGAAAATGAGGCCCCGGTCGGCCTTGTCCCGGATGCTCAGGCGGGTGACGTCGGCGCCATCGTAGCGGACCGAGCCGGCGGTGGGGATGAGCTGGCCGGCCACGGCCCGGAGGACGGTCGATTTCCCGGCGCCGTTGGGACCGATGATGCAGACGATCTCCCCGCCGTCCACCGTCAGGCCGACGTCTTTTAAGACGGGGGTTTCGCCATAGCCGGCGGTGATGCCGTCCACCTCAAGCAACATGGCTCGACCGTCCCAGGTAGGCTTCGATGACCCGCTCGTCGGACCGGGCCGCCGCCGGGGTTCCCTCGAAGATGAGGGCGCCGGCGTCCATCACCAGGACCCGGTCGCAGAGCTCGCTCACCAGCGGCATGTTGTGCTCGATGAGAAAAATTCGGATGCCGTCTTCCACCAGGCGGCCGATGGCGTCCACGAGCCGGCGGATGAGGGTGGGGTTGATCCCGGCGGTGGGCTCGTCCAGGAGCACCAGCCGGGGGTCGGCCATGAGAACCCGGCCCAGCTCCAGGAGCTTGCCCTGGCCGTAGCTGAGCCGGCCGCCCAGGGCATCGGCCATCAGGTCGAGCTTCAACAGGGAGAGAATCCGGTCAGCTTTGTCCCTGAGCTTCGCTTCGTCGGCCGCCACCCGCCGGGGGGTCAACAGCACCGGAAGGAGGTTTTCCCCCCGCTGCCGGGGCGCGGCGGCCAGGAGGTTTTCGGTCACGGTGAGAAACGGGAGAATCCGGGTGTGCTGGAAGGTCCGGACGAGGCCGGCCCGGCTGATGACGTGGGGGGGAAGGCCGGTGATCCGACGGTCTCCGAGCCGGATTTCCCCCCGGTCGGCCCGGTAGAAACCGGTGATGAGGTGGAAGAGGGTGGTCTTCCCGCTCCCGTTGGGGCCCACCAGCCCGGTGATCCCGACATCGCCCAGCTCGAAGGAGACGTGGTCCACGGCCATCAGGCCGCCAAAGGTCTTGACCACGCCGTCGAGGGTCAGCATGGCCGCTCCCGGTACTCGGCCAGGATGCCCTGGGGCCGTTTCAACATCAGGATCACCAGGATCAGGCCGTAAGCGGCGCCCTGGATCGGGCCGACATAGGGGGCGAGCTGGTCCGGGATGGGCAGAAACCGGATCGCCTCGCCGAAAAAGACGATGACCACCGCTCCGATCACCGGCCCCCAAACCGTTCCCCGCCCGCCCAGGACCACGCACAGCAGGACCATGATGGTTTCGGTGAGGGTGAAGTCCACCGGGCTGATGTAGGTGATGTAGTGGGCCCAGAGGGCTCCGGCCAGCCCGGCCAGGGTCGATCCGATGATCACCGCCCGGACCTTGAGCCAGAGGACGTTTTTGCCGAAGGCCCGAGCCACGTGCTCGTCCTCCCGGACCACCTTTAATGCCCGGCCGAAGGGCGAGGTGGCGATCCGCCACAACAGGAGACCGACCAGGGCGACGATTCCGATGCAGATCGCCAGGATGACCGGCAGCCCGGCGACGCCGGCCGGAATCCAGTCCGGCCGGGGGATGCCGGGCAGGCCCATGGGGCCTTTGGTAAGCCACCTTTCGTTTAAAAACACCAGCCGGGCCATCTCCCCGAAGGCCAGGGTGGCGATCCCGAAATAGTCTCCGGAAAGCCGGAGGGCCGGGACGGCGAGAAGCCCGCCGGCCGCTCCGGCGGCGGCCAGGGCGCACAGGACGCTAAACGGGACCGGCCACCCCGCCAGGCTCAAGAGCGCCGACGTATAGGCCCCGATCCCGAAAAAGGCCACGTGGCCGAAGTTGTAGAGCCCGGTGTAGCCCAGCTCCAGGTTGAGCGACATGGCAAAGATCGCGTAAATGGCCGCGACGATGACGATGTGGATGAGGTAGTCCACGGCGCTATCGGACCCCGCCGATGATCCCGAAGATCCCCTGGGGCCGGAAAAGGAGCAAAACGATGATAAGACCGAAGGAGATGAAGTCCTTGTAGCCGGGGGAGAAAAAGGCCACGCCGAGGTTTTCGGCCACTCCGATAAAGAGCCCGCCAAGGAGCGCCCCCCAGACGTTCCCGGCCCCGCCCAACAGCACCGCCGCGAATGCCTTAATCAGGTTGGTCAGGCCCATCATCGGCTCGAGATTGGTGTCCATGGCCAGAAGAATCCCGCCGATCCCCGAAAAGAGGGCCGCCAGGGCCCAGACGGTCCGGCTCACCCGGACCATGTCGATCCCCATGATCCCGGCCAGCTCCAGATTGTCGGCCGCGGCCCGGAGCCGCTTGCCCAGAAGGGTCCGGGTGAGGAGAACGTAGAGAAAGGTGAGCGAGACCACCGCCGTGATCATGATGGCGATCTGGGTGGGGGTGATGGTGATGCCCCCCGGCAGCCGGTATCCCCGAACCAGCCCGAGCCCGTAAGTGGTCAGGTCCGATCCCCAGATCAGGCGAATAGCGTTTCGGAGCAGGTAGGACAGGCCGATCGAGGCGATGAGCAGGGTAATCCGGTCCCGGGACCTCAGGGGGGCATAGACAAACCGGTCCTGGGCCAGCCCCAGGGCGACGGTCACGGCGAGAGCCGGGATCGCCGCCACCGGCAGGGGCAGGGAGAAGGGCGGGGCCATGAACAGGAGCGGAAGGTAGGCCCCCCAGGCGATCAGCTCGCCATGGGCGAAGTTGATGAACCGGAAAACCCCGTAAACCATGGTCAGGCCCACGGCGAACATCGCGTAGATCGACCCGGCGATGACCCCGTTGGCCGTCAGTTGGAGGTAATAGGCGAGCATGGAAAGGATGGGCCGGGGCTATTTGTAATCGATGATCTCCCCGTCCTTAACGGTCCACCGGCCGTATTCAGCCCCCACATCGCCGTTCGGGTCGAAGGATTTGTCGCCGGTCACCCCGACATAGCCATGGCTCACCTTCATGAGGGCGACCCGGATGGCGGGGGCTTCGAGCTGGTCCGCGGCCCGGAGGGCCATGGCCGTGAGCTTCACCATGTCGTAGTTGTACTCCCCGAAGATGGGGGTTTTCTCGCCGGGGTATTTCTTGTCCCAGGCCGCTTTGAAGGCTTTGTACTGGGGGGTGTCCTGGGAGAAGGTGGGGTAGGTCCCGATGACGCCCTCGGCGGCAACCCCGGCCAGCTCCACCAGCTTGGGCGACTTTGACGCCGATCCCATGAGCCACTGGACGGAGAGGCCCGACTCATAGGCCTGCTTGAGCATCGTGGCCGCCTCCTTGATGTAGGTCAGGTTGACCACGGCTTTCGGCTTGTGGCGGGCGATCCGGAGCAGCTCGCTCCGATAGTCGGTCTTGCCCTCGTCATGGCCCAGCTCGTCGATGATCGACCCGCCGGCCCGGACGTATTCCCGGAGGAAGACCTCAGCCAGGCCCACGCCCCAGTCGTTGTTGACGTAAGTCAGGACCACCTCTTCATATCCCAGGCCCCGGGCCAGCTCGGCCACGCCCTCGCCCTGGAGGGTGTCCGAGGGAAAGACCCGGAAGACGAAGCTGCCACAGGTGCTGATGTCCTCGGCGGCGCTCTCCGCTCCAATGAGGACGGTTTCATTTTGCTGAGCAATGGGGCAGACGGCGAGGAAATTGGATGAGGCGGCCGGTCCGAAGATCACCGGGAGCTTATTCACGGTGATCAGCTTCTGGATGGCTGAAACCGAGCCCTTGGAGGTGGAGGTGTTGTCCTCGAAAACGATCTCCATGGGCCGGCCGTTGATCCCGCCTTCGGCGTTGACCTCCTCGAGCGCCAGATACATGGCCTTCTGGAAGCCCTCACCGTAAACGGCGAGCTTCCCGGTGAGCGGGGTTACCGACCCGACCCGCACCGGCTCCGGTTCCGCGTATCCGGTCCCCGCCATGCCCCAGGTCAACACCACCGCCGCCACGACAATCCAGACGATTCGCTTCATAACGCGCTCCTTTACGGATAGAATTTACAGCCCGTGGCCCGCCGTCGGCCACTCGAACCTGTATAGTACGGGCAGGCCCCCGGAGTCAATCCGCTGCCGGGGCTTCAGCCCCCGGAGCGGCAAGGAGAACGCCGGGAGCGGTGAAGCAGGAAACCGGGTCTGCCGGTCAGGCCGCTTCGGCGCGCATCCGCCGGCGGATCTCGAGGGTTTCGAGGGCCAGGCGGATGGCGTCCTTGAGCTCCGGTCGCTGGTCCATGTATCCGGTCATGAAATCGCGGACGGCGTCGGGCTGGTGGATGCCGCAACCGGGGATCAGGGCGACCACCACCCGCTCGTAGAGCAGCGGGTGCATTGCCTCCAGGGCTTCCCGCCGGGAGATGAACCAGTCCCACATCAGCGGGGCGGCGTCCGGGTTGCCGGCCAGGACCGACAGGGGGATGAACCGGTTCCGGTCCGGCACCGAGCTTAGGACATACTCGCGGACCTTCCGGATGGCCCCCTCGTGGCGGAAGCAGCCCATGGCGGTCAGGATGTTCATCCGCTCGTGCTCGCTCTCGGCCGCTTCGAGCCGCCGGCGGAACCAGGTCAAGGTGGACTCGTCCCCGGCCCTTGCCCCGGCCTGGAGGACGCTTTTGAGGATATCGGCCGGGACATCCCGGCCGGCGGTGAGGTCGGCGAACCGGTCCCCTAGCTCAGCCTGGGTCGGCTCGGAACCGTAGAACGCGGCGTGCCAGAGGAGCTGATCCCGAAGGACGGCCACCGGGTGAGGCTCGTCGGGGGCCGGCGCCATCCCGATGTCGGCCAGGACATTGTCGAAGAGGGTCCGGCCCACCTCGGCGATCCGGTCCCGGGTGGAACCGTCGAAGATCCCGTAGGCCGATCTGAGGTTGTCCGAAATGCCCATCAGGGGCAGATAGGCCCGCTCGGCGCGGTAGTGGGTCAGAAAGGCCAGAAAGCGCCGGACGCTCACCTCGGCGGCGGTGACCCGGGCATAAAGGTCGTTCTGGAGGCCCCACCGGTCCACCGGGTCCAGGTCTCCGGACGAAACCCGCTCGCCCAGGGCGTCCAGGTCGGCATCATCTGAGTATCGAACCCGGAAAAACCCGGTCTGCCGGTCGTTGACTTTGTAAGCCGCCACGCCGGGCCCGATCTTCAGCTCGGCCGACCGGCCGGTCATCCGGACCGAGGCCGTCCGTTGGCCGCCGTCCTCGCCGAAAAGCCGGACCGAGACCGGAATCAGCCAGGTGGCGTCCGAATCGTTGGGCAGGCAGGTAAACCGGCGCTGGGTCAGGTGGAGGGTCTCCTCCGTCCGCCGGACGGTCACGGCCGGATAGCCCGGCTGCTCGATCCAGGTCCGCATGGTCTCGACCACGGGCATCTCCGAAGCCGCCTCGAAGGCCTCCCAGAGGTTCCGGCTTTCGGCGCAGGCGTAAGCATGAGTGGTGAGGTACCGCCGGAGGCCGGCCTGAAAGGCATCAGCGCCGATGTCCCCCTCGATCTGCCGGAGGATGGCGCCGCCCTTGTTGTAGATGATGGGCGCGGTGGCGGTGTTGATCACCACGTGCTCGCCGCCGGGGATCTCGATGGCAAAGGTCTCGTGGAGTGCGTCCCGGGTGAGAGCCCGGTCGGTCTGGCTCAGGAGAAAAGTCTCCCAGACCCCCCAGTCCGGATGGCGATTGGCCACCACCCCGAACCCGAAATAGGTGGCAAAGCTTTCGTTGAGCCAGAGATACCGCCAGTCGGACGGGGTGACCAGATTGCCGAACCACTGATGAGCGATCTCGTGGGCGATCACCTCGCAGATCCGTTCGGCCCCGGCCCGTGAGGTAAACCCCGGGTAGTGGAGCAGAAGGTTTTCCCGGAAGGTGATGGCCCCCCAGTTTTCCATGGCCCCGAAGGCGAAATCGGGCACGGCGATCAGGTCCATCTTGGGCAGGGGATAGTCGATGCCGTAATAAGCCTCGCAATAGTGGAGGGCCTCCCGGCCGAAGGCGAGGCCGAAGTCGCCGTACCGGCTCCGGCCGGGCAGGGCCAACAGCCGAACCCGGGAATCCACCGGGTCGCTGATGGTCTCAAAGGGCCCGACCCCGAAAAAGAGGAGATAGGTGGACATCCTCGGGGTCCGCTCAAAGGCGACCCGGATATTGCCCGATTCGGCTTCCGCCGTCCGGGCCACCGGGGTGTTGGAGACCGCGACCAGCTCCCGGTCGATAATCATTTCGACCTCGAACGTGGCCTTGGCCACCGGGTGGTCGATGCAGGGAAAGGCCCGCCGGGCATCGCTTTCCTGGAACTGGGTGATGGCGATATACCCTTGGCCCCCATCGATTGGGTATCGGCTCCGGTAAAACCCGGCCATCCGGTCGTTGATCTCGCCGGTGTAATCGACCGTCAGCGTGATGTCGCCGGAGACCGTCTCCGTTATCGGCAGATCGATCACCATGCGCTCGGCGCCGGGGTCAACGGAGACCTCGGCATCGGCCCGTCCCGCTTCGGTCTCGGCCTCGCATCGGGTCACGGTCAGGTCGATGGCGTGGAGAGACACCAGTGATACCGGCGCGTCGGCGTGGAGGGTGATCACCGCCCGGCCGGAAAAGGTGAAGGCCGTCAGGTCAGGCTCGATGATCAGGTGGTAGTGGATCGGAGTGATGGGCTGCATATCAGGCCTCCGGCGCGGGCTGAGCCATTTGCCAGGTCAAGAGGATGCCGCCCCAGGTGAACCCGGCCCCGAAGGCCGAGATCACCACCGGGTCTCCGGGGGAGAGGCGCCCGGCCGCATAAGCCTCGGACATGGCCATGGGGATGGTGGCGGCGGTGGTGTTGCCATACCGCTGGATGTTGATCATCACCTGATCGGGGCGGAGATTGAGCTTCCGGGCCACTGCGTCAATGATCCGGTAGTTGGCCTGATGAGGGATGAGGAGCTTGAGGGCGGCGGGGTCCACCCCGTTGCGGTCCAGCAGGCGGGCGGCGACATCGGCCATGGCGTTGACCGCGTGCTTGAAGACCACCCGGCCGTCCTGGTAAACGTAATGCCGGCGGGCATCGACCGTTTCGTGCGAGGCCGGCTCGATGGCCCCGCCGGCGGCGATGTAGAGATAGGGGGCCCCGGTCCCGTCGAGGTGGAGCTCGAAATCGGTGATCCCGGCGTCGTCTGAATCGGCCGGGCAGAGAACCACCGCGCCGGCGGCGTCTCCAAAGAGGATGCAGGTGTTCCGGTCCTGGTAGTCGGTAATGGCGCTCATTTTGTCGGCGCCCACCACGAGGACGCGGCGGTGTCGGCCGGCCTCGATAAACTGGGCTCCGGTGGTCAGAGCACAGAGGAACCCCGCGCACCCGCCGTTGATGTCGAACCCCCAGCACCGGTCCGCCCCGAGGGCGTCCTGGACGTAGGCGGCCATGGATGGCACCGGCCGGTCCGGGGTCACGGTGGCGACAATGACGAGATCCAGGTCCGACGGCGACACCCCGGCCCGGTCCAGGGCCATCCGGGCGGCCGGGACCGCCATCTCCGAGGTCCCCGTTTCGGGGTCGAGTATCCGTCGCTCCTTGATCCCGGTCCGGGTGGTGATCCACTCGTCGTTGGTGTCCACCATCCGCTCGAGGTCCGCGTTGGTCAGCTTTCGGTCCGGCGCAAAATGGCCGACTCCGCTAATAATCGCTCGCATCGATTCAATTTCCGGTCAATTTCCGGTTGATTCCGGTTAAGGTTTCCCGGTTAGGGGATCAGCGGGGATAGACCCCATGGTTATAGATGTAGTCGTAGTAGTAGTCGTTGTAGCCGTCGTCGATGGAATCGTCGATCTCCTCGCCTTTGGCCAGGGGATCGTCATCCTGGACCCGTTGGACGTAATCAAGCCAGAGCTTTTTAGAAAAGCGGTAGAGCCGCTGCTTGAGGTTGGCCGGGTCCTCGATGACGCCTCCGTGGGCTCCGTGAAACCGGTCCACGGCGGCAAGCACCGACTTGACGTTCCGGATGTATTCGGTGTCGTCCTGGATGTCCGCCACAAACCGCTGGTGGATGTGGACCAGGATGTCCCGGGCCATCTCCTCGGCCGCCTCGGCGGCCGTCAATTCCGCTTTTTCCGAAGGGCTTCCCATGAGCTAAATCCTTCCCCCGGCCGTCGCGCCGGCAAATGGCGTCCGCCGAGCCCGATCATTCCGCCGCGCCCCCCGGCGCGCGAATTCGATCTTCAATAGCAAAGCCCCCCGTTTCCGTCAACCGTTTAAGGGGTCCGGTCGGCTCGAAGTGGATTGCCGCCGCGTTGTCCGGGGGCATGGGAGTCGAGGCGCCAAATCCCTTTTTCGTTGACAAGATCGGGGCGGCCAAGTAGATTGATGGCTGGTTGGATGGTACGTTAACCCCAATGGAGACGGGCATTTTACCCCCTTTCAAACATACCTGATGAATAAACAGTCTCGCTTTTTTTACCGAATCTTGCCGGTGCTGACGGTTTTCCTCCTCGCGACCGCCGTCGGTGCCGCGCCTCGCACCGTTTACGTGATTCCGGCCCAGGGCAATGTGGAGCCGGGTTTGGCCGCGTTCATCGAGCGATGCCTCACGGAGACGGCCGAGGACCCGAACGCTTTGGTGGTCCTCGAGATGGACACCTTCGGCGGCCGGGTGGACTCGGCCTTTTCCATCGTTGACAGCATCGTCAACATCCCCACCGGCAAGACGGTCGCCTATGTCTCCAAAAAGGCCATCTCCGCCGGAGCCCTCATCGCCATGGCCTGTAACGAGCTGGTCATGAAGCCCCATACCACCATCGGCGACTGCGCTCCGATCATCAACTCCAGCGAGGGTCCCAAGATGATGGGGGAGAAGTTCCAGTCCCCCCTGCGGGCCAAGTTCCGGTCCCTGGCCAAGCGCAACGGCTATCCCGAGACCCTGGTTGAAGCCATGGTCACCGCCGACATGACCGTCTATCGGGTGGAGATGAACGACACGGTCCGTTACATGGACGCGGTGGCCTTTACGGACCTCACCGAGGCCGAAAAGGCGTCGGTGACGTCCAAAAAGACGGTGGTGGCCGAAGGGGAGCTGCTGACCGTGGACGACGTCGAGGCGGAGGCGCTCGGGTTGTCCCGGATGAGCGCCGGGAGCATCGAGGAGATGTTGGCGGCCATGGACATCACCGACTACACGATCCAGCGGATGGACGAGGTCTGGTCCGAGTCCTTTGTCCGTTTGATTTCCACGATGGCTCCGATCCTGATGATGATCGGCCTGGCGGCCCTCTATACCGAGATCCAGGCGCCCGGCTTCGGGTTGCCCGGCCTGGTGGGGGTCATCTGTCTGGGGCTGGTCCTCTTCAACCAGTACCTGGTGGGCCTGGCCAATTACACCGAGCTCCTGCTTCTCATCCTGGGGCTCATCCTTATGGGATACGAGATCTTTGTTCTGCCCGGCTTCGGGATCGCCGGATTTGCCGGGGTGGCCGTCATCGCGATGGCGATGGTTCTGGCTTTTCAGGGCTTTGTTCTGCCCAACCCGGACCTGCCCTGGCAGATGGCGTTGTTGATGAAAAACATCACCATGGTCCTGATGGCTTTGGTGGGGGCGTTCGTGGCTTCGCTGATCCTCATGCGCTACGTCTTTCCCACCATCAGCCGATATACGAGGGAAGGGCCTTACCTTTCGACCAGTCTGGGCGGAGCCCACGCCGACTCATTGGAAACCGCCTATGTCCATGCCGGGGACCGGGGGGTGGCCGCCACTTTTCTCCGCCCCGCCGGGAAGGTGACCGTCGGCGACGAGACGGTGGACGCCGTGTCCGAGGGAGAATTCATCGAAAAGGGGACGCGGGTCCGGGTTTTGGCCATCGAGGGAAACCGGGTGATCGTGGAGCGGGAGGCGGCCGATGGGTGACCTGATACTCGTGGCCCTGCTTCAGCTCGCCGGGGCCGCCGTAATCATTGCCGAGCTCTTTCTTCCATCGGCCGGGGTCCTGTCGATCATAGCGGTGGGGCTCATCGGCTACTCGATTTACATTGTCTTCACCGCCATTTCGGAGACCGCCGGCGCGGTGCTCATCGGGATCGATATGATCCTGCTGCCCGTGGCGGTGATCGTGGGGATCAAGCTGATCGCCCGTTCTCCGCTCACCTTGAAGACCTCGCTGTCCCGCGCCGGCGGCGTGATCTCGCAATCCCCCGAGCTCGAGACCTACCTCGACGCCCGGGGCCAGGCCGTATCCGACCTTAGACCCTCGGGAATTGCCGTCATCAACGGCCGGCGGCTCGATGTCACCACCCGGGGGGAATATATCGAGCGGGGCGCCGATGTCTATGTCTCGGCGGTTCGCGGCAATCAGATCATCGTCCGTCAGACCAAACCCAAGATTGAAACCCCTTGACCCAATTTCAGGAGGTGCTTAATGGGCTTTTCCCAATTCATTATGATCATCATCGTCATTGCGGCGATCGTCATGCTCTACTTCGTCGGCTCGGCCATTTCCCTCTGGATTCAGGCCCTGGTCTCCGGCGCCCACGTGGGGCTGGTCAATATCGTCTTCATGCGGTTCCGGAAGGTCCCGCCCAAGCTCATCGTCGAATCGAAAATCATGGCGGTGAAAGCGGGCCTGGAGATCGGCACCAACGACCTCGAGTCCCACTACCTGGCCGGCGGCGACGTCATGCGGGTGGTCCAGGCCCTCATCGCGGCGGACAAGGCCAAAATCGAGCTGAAGTTCAACCGGGCCGTGGCCATCGACCTGGCCGGCCGGAACGTCCTGGAGGCGGTCCAGATGAGCGTCAATCCCAAGGTGATCGAAACTCCGCTGGTGGCGGCCATGGCCAAGGACGGCATCCAGCTCAAAGCGGTCTCCCGGGTGACGGTCCGGGCCAATATCGACCGGCTGGTGGGCGGCGCCGGAGAGGAGACCATCCTCGCCCGGGTGGGTGAAGGCATCGTCACCACCATCGGGTCGGCCGAATCCCACAAAAACGTCCTGGAAAATCCGGACCTGATTTCCAAGCGGGTCCTGGAAAAAGGGCTGGACGCGGGCACCGCCTACGAGATCCTCTCCATCGACATCGCCGACGTGGACGTGGGCAAGAACATCGGCGCCGAGC